>CAZVAD010000238.1:0-1506 GCA_964624645.1 uncultured Mariniphaga sp. | reverse complement strand
ATGATGTATATGAAGGAAACAGCTTTTAAATATTTTGAAGGCCGTGCAACTGAAGAAGAGTTAAATCAGTTGCTTGACTGGTTGCGGGAAAAGGAAAATCGATTCATTTTTCATAGATTTAGGTTAGACTGGAGGAAAAGTCTGAAGACCGGTGATTTTCCCGGAGGTAGCGGGGAAAGCTGGCAGCAGTTTCAGACCATCCTCGAACAAAAAAGTTTTCTCAAATGGCAGAAGTCCCGTAGAATGGTACAGTTTTACAGGATAGCTGCCATTTTCTTTTTTATTCTGGCTTTGGGCGGGCTGATGTGGTATTCTTCCAATCAACCTGAAATTATCCCGGAATCTTTTACCCGCGTTATTGCTGATAATGGGCAAATTTCGCAAATTGAACTGCCTGATGGCTCAAAAGTGTGGCTCAATTCCGGTTCAACCCTTACGTATAACAACTTTTTTTCATCCAAAAACAGAGAAGTTTCACTCTCCGGCGAAGCATATTTTGATGTTCAGAAAAATGAAGCGCTTCCGTTGCTTGTCAATTGTAATAAGTTTAAAATCAAAGTATTGGGCACACAATTCAACGTGAACGCCTATGAACCGGAAAAAATCGTAAATATTGTACTGGAAAGCGGCTCCATTGAACTTGTCAATAATGCCAATGATCCGCTTTATCAAATGAAACCCGGAGAGCTTGCAAAAGTAAATCTCCAGACGGGCAAGATAAGCAAAAATATGGTTAACACCATACGCTATACCTCATGGAAAGAAGGTATTATAAACATATATGATCTTCCTACTGAAGAATTAGCCAAACGACTTGAAAAGCGCTATAATCAGCGTTTTGAAATAGCGCCTGAAACGAAGTATTTGCGTTATACTTTCACCATTGAAAATGAATCGCTGGAGTATGTTTTAAAATTGATGGAGCGGATCACACCGGTGAAAATTCAACAAAAGGAAGAGGTCATAAAAATTGAATTGGATAAGAGAAAAATGAGAAAAGCCGGCGGATAAAAAAACCGGAGGTGCGGCAACACCTCCGGCCAATTTCTACCTCCGGCAAGAGGTAAATAAATTGTTTAATTAAATCATTTGCAAAGTTATGAGAAAAATCCGAATTGTGAGGGATCAGATTCCTTCTTTTTGGGACAAAAGTTTGAGGCTTATGAAGTTGACATTTTTGTTCTTTTTAGTGGGGCTGTTGCAATTGTCAGCAAGTGTGTACAGCCAGACCACAAAGCTTTCGCTGGATATGCGAAATGCAAAAGTGGCAGAAGTATTGGATGCGATTGAGAGCCAGTCGGAGTTCCGGTTTGCCTACAGCCCGGGCTTCATTGATCTCGATCGAAAAGTTACTGTAAAACTTCGCGACAAGACCATTGATGAGTCATTGAAGGAAGTTTTTGCAGGCGCTGATGTTGAGTTCAGCGTTTATGACCGGCACATTCTATTGTATCCGCAGAGCATGAAACCGGGCGAAGAGCCTCTGGTCTCTCATGCAACCGGGGT
>CAZVAD010000237.1:0-1551 GCA_964624645.1 uncultured Mariniphaga sp. | reverse complement strand
CGGGACAAAGTTTTTGTGGGATTGCCGATTGACCAGGAGAATCAGGCGCGAATGACAAACGGCAGGGTTAAAGAGTGGGTTAGCCAGTTGAAAAAAGAGTTTTAGTTCTGAAAAACAGAATATACCAAAACAGGCAGGCCGTTTATAATGACCTGCCTGTTTTGGTTTTGGCCAGCATGTGATTTTAAAAGACCTTTGATCACAAATTAGTAATTACAAATGTAAATTACATTTGTAATCAAGAGGTAAAATCAGGTAAATTACCCTGTTTATTTTAAATCATAAATCTGAATCACGCCCTCTGTTTTATTTTCACTGTCCACCACAATCAGAGAAGTGATTTTCAACTGCTTCAGTCGTTCTTCTGCTTCATGCAGTGATGCTTCGGAAGCTATTGTTTTAGGAGTTTTGGTCATAAAGTCTGAGGCTTTAAAATCCCATGCATTTTTTCCATGTGCTTCCATGTGCCGGCGCAAATCACCATCTGTTATAATCCCGATAGTCTGGTCGTTTTGACTGATTAGTGCCAACCCTAAACGACCTGCACTCATGGTGTTGATGATTTCCTTGAGTGATGCTGTTCTATTTATGACGGGTAAATCCCGGGTTCTCATTTTATGTTTCACTTTTGTCAGCAATTTTCGGCCAAGTGCCCCACCCGGATGAAAACGCGCATAATTTTCTTCACGAAAATTGTTCATTCTCATGGCTGCCAGAGCCATCGCATCCCCCACGGCCAGCATCACGGTTGTGGAAGTGGTGGGGGCCAGATTTAACGGACATGCTTCTTCCTCAATTTTGATAAATATATGGATATCAGAATTTTTAGCCATTGTTGATTGAGAGTTGCTGCTTATGGAAATAATTTTATTTCCGTTTTCCTTGAAAAAAGGGAGTATTCTCAATATTTCATCTGTTTCGCCTGAATTACTCAGTGCGAACACCAGGTCATCGGGCGTTACCATGCCCAGGTCGCCATGAAAGGCTTCTGTCGGGTGAAGAAAAAAACTTGGTGTGCCGGTACTGGCAAGTGTAGCTGATATTTTTCGTCCGACAATTCCTGATTTTCCCATCCCGGTGACTACTACTTTTCCTTTGGTTTGAATCATTGCCATGACAGCATTTTCGAAGTCGGTATTGAGTTCATCAGACTGAGCCACTATTGCAGCAGCTTCATTCAATAAGGTCTGTCTGGCAATTTTTAAAATCCCGTTCATCATTGATTGTTATTTAACAGCAGTTGAATTAAATTCTCCATTTTATCCAGAGGATACATATTGGCTGCATCACTCAAGCCCATTTCTGGGTTCGGATGTGTTTCAATAAAATAACCGTTTGCTCCGAATGCCTTGGCGGCCATTGCCACAGGCTTTACATACTCACGGTTGCCTCTGGTAATATTGCTTCCGCCAGGTTGCTGCACGGCATGTGTGCAGTCCATCACAACCGGATAGCCAAGTTTTTTCATTATTGCAATATTTCTGAAATCTACAACCAGGTTATCCGCTCCCATAGTTGTTCCACGTTCTGTTAGCAATATTTGCTGATTGC
>CAZVAD010000236.1:0-1641 GCA_964624645.1 uncultured Mariniphaga sp. | reverse complement strand
GTTTCGGCATGTTTATCCATTGGGGTGTTTACAGTGGTGCCGAAGGAATCTGGAAGGGTGAGAAGTTGCGAAACGATAACGATTATGCCGAATGGATCATGTACCGGAACCGCATAGCACGGGATGAATATGTAAGTCTCCTTGACCGGTTTGACTGGAATGAGATAAATCCTGAAGAGTGGGTTATTCTGGCAAAGAATTCCGGAATGAAATACGTTACTTTCACTGCCAAACATCACGATGGTTTTGCATTATGGAACAGCAGGACAGGAGATTATCACATTGGATACTACACAAATCCGCAACGCGACATTGTTAAAGAGCTGGCTGATGCCTGCAAAAAGCACGGACTGAAAATGGGGCTCTATTATTCGCACTGGATTGACTGGGAGCATGAATACGGGTGGGATCACACCAAGGAAATTACCGGAATTTCCCCTGATAACTACAACCGCTACTGGCAGGAAAAAGTCATTCCGCAAATTCGCGAACTGCTCACGGACTATGGCGAAATTGCCATGTTTTGGTTTGACATGTGGATTCATCACTCCCAGACTGTTGTAACAAAAGAGCAGCTTTTACAACTTAAAGGGCTCATCAGAGAATTGCAGCCGGACTGTATCATCAACTCACGACTGGGACTGTCCATTGAAGAAGATCCGGATGTGGACTTCAAAACTTTGGGCGACAACCAGCTTGGGACACAAAAAGAAGACTTTCCATGGCAATCACCGGCAACAGTAGCCCATTCGTGGGGTTTTCATGCACTGGACACCGAATGGAAATCAACTACCACCCTGCTCAAATCACTCATCAACAATGTGAGCCTGAACGGCAACTTCATGCTGAATATTGGTCCCCGGGCCAACGGAAAGGTGCCGCATGAAATATCACAACGGATGCTGGAAATGGGCAGATGGCTGAATGTAAACGGGGAATCCATTTATGGCGCAGAAGCTTTTGATCTGGAGAATAACCTGCATGACTGGGGAAAAATCACCTGTCGGGAAACAAAAACCGACACAAGACTTTATCTGCACGTTTTCAACTGGCCCCTGAACAAACAACTCCATCTCACAGGCATAAAAAGTACACCGGAAAAAGTTTACCTGCTGACTGACAAGCAACAAAAACCACTTGCATTTACCCATGATGGCCTTTTCACCCAGATTGACCTGCCCGTTATGGAACCTGATCCCTATATATCGGTGCTGGTTGTGGAATTTGACAAATACCCGGATACAGAACATATTACAATTGCCAAAACAACCGATGGCGGCTATTCTCTGATACCGGAAAATCAAATTCAGCGGGATAGGAACATGATATTGCAGGCAAAAAACAGGCGGGGAACAGTTCCCAGACATGTTTCTGTCCGAAATCTACAAACCATGAAATGGGAAATTTATGTGGATGCTCCCGGGAAAAAAACTGTTGATATTTCATACAGCATGCAGGAAGAAAGGAGCGGAGGTAGCATAAAAATCAGAACTGCCGGAGAAATTCTTATTCACAAAATTGTTTCAACGGGCAAAACTGTGGGCGAACCCAATTCCGGATGGATCATAGACAACTTCAAATCACAAAGAGCCGGTGAAGTCACCTTTCCCGAAAGAGGACTCTATGAAATTGAATGTGAAA
>CAZVAD010000235.1:0-1698 GCA_964624645.1 uncultured Mariniphaga sp. | reverse complement strand
TACCGTAAATAGAGTTAAAATTATTTATATGTATGGGAGGTGATTTGTATTTAAGAATACCCATTATATGTTTTTGATTTTGTAAATATTCAACTGATTTTTGGCGGTTTATAAAGATTTCTCGTAGCAGTTGTAATGGCTTTCACTCCCTCATGTAAATAAATTTGCAAGCCTATGTGATGCGTACGTGACTGCAACCAATGTCCTAAAAGTAAAGTGTAATTTTGGCTAAAGAGAGAAAACTTTTTTAACTCAATGAAGATTACAAAACATTTTATATACTTTCATCATTTATTTATCTCGAAATTTTCAGCGAACATTTTCAAGAATATAAGAAAATGAGTAAAATCGGTTTTGTTTATATTATGACCAACAAAAATCGCACAGTATTGTATATTGGTGTTACAAATGATTTATGCAGAAGGGTTTGCGAACACAAATATCACTTGATAAAAAACTCATTCACGGACAGATACAATCTTGAATTTTGTATTTATTATGAAGAATTCCCTTTTTTTGAATCAGCCATTAAAAGAGAAAAACAGTTAAAAAAATGGAATCGTCAAAAGAAAGAACAATTAATCAGCAGTAAAAATCCAGACTGGAAGGAGATGGTTACCGAATCTGGCTTTCTCAGAGAGCTTTTATAACTGAAATCTAATGCTTTTAAAAGAATAAATGAATACACACATTCCTGTTTTTACGACCATTTTATTGATATACAGTAGTTTGAAAGGATTTCTCCCTGTGGTCGAAATGACCTTCATCCCTTATATAAACAAAGTTGCAATGTGGGGCGGCACAGCCGCCCCACATTGCAACCAAAACCCTAAAATTCAAGGGTCATTTCGACCGCAGGGAGAAATCTATGTAATGCACAGCAGATCAGTGGGTTATAGTGATTTTTGAGAATATATGCAGGTATTTACTTTAAGAAATTAACATATAGAAACATGAGAAAAACTTTAATCTTTTTATTGATAGCATTTTATTCGCTGACACTGAGCGCAGAAGAACGGAATTGGATAAATTTCAATGAAGCGTGGCGTTTTGCCAAAGGAAATCCCGGAAATGCGGAAGCAGTTGATTTTGATGATTCGCAGTGGGAACTCATCAGGATTCCGCACGATTGGGCAATTGCCGGGCCTTTTGATGAAAATGAACCGGGACAGACCGGAAAGCTTCCCTGGAAAGGCGAAGGCTGGTACCGGAAAACATTCACCATTGATGAAAGAGAGCAGGGGCAAACGATTTATTTTCTGTTTGACGGAATCATGGCAAATCCAACAGTTTATATCAACGGAAAAGTTGCCGGCAGATGGGATTACGGTTACAACTCGTTTTACGTTGACGCGACTGGGCTTGTGCAGTTTGGTGCTGAAAATACCATTGCGGTGCACGTGGACACCCGCAATCACGGAAGCCGCTGGTATCCCGGGGCGGGGATTTACCGGAAAGTGCAGATGCTGATAACCAATCCTGTGCATTCGGAAATTTGGGGAACGTATATCACTACGCCGGTTGTGGAAAAATCCCATGCTGAAGTCCGGGTGCTGGATAACATTCTGAATTTCAGTGACACTGAACGGGAAATCACTGTTGAAACTAAAATTTTGAATGCCGGATCGGTTGAAATTGTAACCTCTGAAAGGAAAAAGAAAATCGCTGCACAGGGGCAGATGGAATTTGACAACTGGA
>CAZVAD010000234.1:0-1708 GCA_964624645.1 uncultured Mariniphaga sp. | reverse complement strand
TTGTTGATGAAATTATTAATGAATAGTGCATGGGACAGAAAGTAAATCCAATTTCTAATCGTTTGGGATTCATCAGGGGATGGGACTCAAATTGGTATGGTGGTAATGATTATGGTGAAAAACTGCTTGAAGACCATAAAATACGGGAATATTTGAATGCCCGTTTGGCCAAAGCCAGTATTTCACGAATTGTGATTGAACGCACATTAAAGCTTGTTACAATCACAGTACACACTTCACGCCCCGGTATTATCATTGGTAAGGGTGGACAGGAAGTTGACAAGCTCAAGGAAGAGTTGAAAAAACTTACAAACAAGGAAGTTCAGATCAACATTTTCGAGATCAGACGCCCCGAGCTGGATGCCAAAATTGTTGCAAACAATGTGGCAAGACAGATTGAAGGGCAGGTAGCATACCGCAGAGCCGTGAAAATGGCTATTGCTTCAACCATGAGGATGGGTGCCGAAGGGATCAAAATTCAGGTGTCAGGCAGATTGAGCGGCGCTGAAATGGCACGCTCAGAAATGTATAAAGATGGCCGTACGCCATTGCATACCCTGAGAGCTGATATTGATTACGCACTTGGCGAAGCGCTTACAAAAACCGGACTGATAGGAATAAAAGTCTGGATTTATAAAGGGATGGTTTACGGAAATCGTGACCTTTCGCCAAATGTAGGCCAGAAGCAAGCCCGTCCGGGAATGAAAGGCATGGGTGGCGGCGGTCGTGGCCGAAGAAGAAGATAATGGGTTAACTCTTAAAAGAAGTATTAAGAATGTTACAACCAAAAAAGGTAAAATTTAGAAGAGTACAAAAGGGCCGGATGAAAGGAAACGCCCAGCGCGGGAATCAGTTGGCTTTTGGTTCTTTTGGAATAAAATCGCTTGAAGAAGCGTGGATTACCAGCCGGCAGATTGAAGCGGCAAGGGTTGCAGTGACACGTCACATGCAGCGCCAGGGACAAATCTGGATACGGATTTTTCCCGATAAGCCGATTACCAAAAAACCTGCAGAGGTGCGAATGGGTAAAGGAAAAGGTGCGCCCGAAGCATTTGTGGCGCCTGTTACTCCCGGACGGATCATCATTGAAGCCGACGGAGTTCCGTTCAGCCTGGCAAAAGAGGCATTGCGGCTTGCAGCTCAAAAATTGCCGGTAACGACAAAGTTTGTGGTAAGACGTGATTTTGTTGAAGAATAATAAAGGAGAATCAGTATGAAAGCGTCTGAAATAAAAGAACTGACGAGCAAGGAAATCGTCGAGAAGATACAGGTGGAAAAGGAGAATCTGGTTCGCCTGCGTTTGAATAATGCAATATCCCCGCTGGATAACCCGATGAAAATCAGAGAATCCAAAAAGACTATTGCACGGTTGAAAACTATTCTTCGTCAAAGAGAAATTAATGAATAACCAGAAAGAATTCAGCCATGGAAAAAAATAAAGTGAGAAACCTCAGAAAAGAGCGCGTGGGAGTGGTTGTTTCCAACAAAATGGAGAAAACCATAGTGGTTGCTGCCAAACGTAAAGTGAAGCACCGCATGTACGGTAAGTTTGTGAATAAAACCACCAAGTTTTATGCCCACGATGAGAAGAATGACTGCAACATAGGAGATCTGGTTAGAATTATGGAAACACGACCATTGAGCCGGAATAAATGTTGGAGATTAGTTGAAATAATTGAAAGAGCGAAATAGTTATGATACAACAGGA
>CAZVAD010000233.1:0-1709 GCA_964624645.1 uncultured Mariniphaga sp. | reverse complement strand
TGTAACTCAGATAACTTTGGGGTTTAATAAAAAGAATGAACAGGAAAAACAGCATAAAAAAGACGGAAGCCGATTTCAGAAATTTTATCGGAAATCTTCAGCATCTGTCCCCTTTCGATAAAAAGATTGAAGCGGCAAAGATTATTGACCAGACCGCTTCGGTGGAGGTTGATAGGGCATGGGGCAAAATCCTCAGCAGGATTGGCAGAAATTCAGCATCACGCAAACTTTTCACTGTTCTTACCCGCGCTGCGGCGGTACTCACGCTGCCTCTGCTGGCATTCACAATCTGGAGCCTCTTTTTTCAGGAAGAGAAAATCATACATGAAGAAACGGTGCAAAACGATGTTACCTGGCAGGAGATTCAAAGTCCGGCAGGCATGCGTTCATTTGTGGTTTTGCCCGATGGAACCCATCTCTGGCTCAATGCCGGAAGCCGGTTGAGCTATCCCATACCTTTTGTGCGTGAATCCCGGGAAGTCAGGTTATCCGGTGAAGCTTACCTTGATGTGGCCAAAAACGAAAAATCACCCTTTGTGGTTTTGGCAGAGAATGCCCGGGTGGAAGTGGCGGGCACGCAGTTTAATGTAAACGCCTATCCGGAATCCGAAAAGGTGAGCATCGCATTAAAGGAAGGAAAGGTGAAATTCTGTTTTGCTGATGAAACAGAAGCGGGGAAATTTATTGAACTCAAGCCCAATGATTTTCTGGAGATTGGTAAAAAAGAGAAAAAAGGAAGTCTGAAAAATATCAATATTGAAAAATACATTTCCTGGCATCAGAATATTATGATTCTGGATGATACGCCGATGACCGAAGTTGCCCTTTTGATTGAGCAATGGTATGGCGTGAAGGTAGTGGTTGCCAGTGAGGCCATCAAGCGGTATAAGTTTACCACAACGTTTGACAACGAGCCACTGCACCGCGTGCTTGAGTTGTTGCAGCTAAGTTCTCCGGGGATTACCATAAAGTACACCATGGGTAAACCCATTGCGGGAACGAAGAAATTTTCACCATCAATTGTAACTTTTAACAAAAAATAAATGCCTATGAAAAACGTACCTTAAAAAAATTAACACAAAAAAGGAGGAAGCGCTGCGAACACTTCCTTCCTGAACCACCCGGAAATCCGGTGTGGAAAATTTTAAATCATTCTTTAATTTAAAACATTACAAAATTATGAAAAGATTTTTAAACCTTTGGTGTTTATTAACGAAACGACATCAAAAAAAACTAATTGTTATGCGCAACACGATTTTGATACTGCTATTCAGCGCTTTTCAGGTTTTGGCTACCGGAAGCTATGCGCAAACCAAAACCATCAGCCTGTCAATGAAGGATGCAGCCATACGCGATGTGTTGTATGCCATTCAGAAACAAAGCGAATTTTATTTCCTGTACAACAGTGAGTTGGTCGATGTAGCCAAAAAAGTGGATATAACCATTGAAGAGGAAAAGGTAGATCAGGTTTTAGCCCGGTTGTTCGACAAAAATGATGTGGACTTTTTGATTAAAGACCGTTACATTGTATTGACTCCTGTTGGTGGGAATGCCGAATTGCTTTTTACACAACAGCAACAACGAACTGTTTCCGGAAAGATTACCGACAGTTACAACCAACCCTTGCCCGGTGTAACGGTGGTGGTTAAGGGAACCACTCAGGGAACAGTTACCAACGCTGATGGTGAATATACCCTTATCAATTTTCC
>CAZVAD010000232.1:0-1840 GCA_964624645.1 uncultured Mariniphaga sp. | reverse complement strand
CACAATCATTCCCCCATTACCTGAACCTGGCAAACTCTTTTTCTGCCTCGCAGCTGATCCCAGTCCACAAAATAGATGTAGCCGAATTCACCCATATCAAGCTTTCCGTCAATTATTACAATTGTTTCGGATCGTCCGAAAAATACAGAGCGCAGGTGGGCTTCGGTATTCAGGCTTGTCCATTCGCCTTCTTCCGTTCCCAGCGACATGGCAAACTCAATGTGCTCTTTGCCCGGATGCAGATACTGCCCTTCATACCTGCATGTGGGAACCAGCTTTTCCATAATATTGCACAGGTCTTGCTGCAGGAACTCAAGTCCGAAATAGGTTTTATCGTGCGAGCATTCCTGGGTCATTACCGAACAGGTGGTGTGGTGTGAATAAACAACACAGATTCCATTTTTTATTCCGGCCTTTTCAACGATTGTTTTCACTTGTTCTGTTACATCGTGAAATGTCGGCCTTCCCAAATCTGATTTAAGATCAATTGATTCTCTGTAAGTTTTCATCTGAAATATTCTTTTGACGGTTAAATTTAAATTTTAAAAACGGTGTGTTTCGTCCCAGGCTTTGCGCACGGCACGAATCATTTCAATCATCATGGCTTCCGGGTTTTCTGCTTTCATAATACCACTGGTTGTCCCTGTGGCATCTGCTCCTGCTTTGATCACTTTATAGACATCCTGTGCATTGGAAATGCCTGCTGCCTGTAAAACCTGAATTTCAGGATTCACTTTTTTGATGGCTGTGGTTGTTGCAATTACATATTCCTCATCGCTTGTCTGTCCGGTGCCGATAAGTTCCGTTGGTTCTGCCACAATAATATTCGGCGCCAAGTGCGCAATGGCTCTGGCTTCTTTGATGGAGTCGGCACATACCATTGTGGCTAAACCTACTTCATCGGCCCGATGGATTGCCAGAGACAAACCGGCAAGGGACATCGGTTTTTCGGCATGATTAAGAATGACCCCAACAGCGCCGGCTGCCTTTAATGCTTCGGGAAGGATTGAACCGTTTCCCCGGCCAATAGAGATCGGGTCCATGTGTTGGGCAAAAATGAGCAGATGCTTCGTCTCCTTTGCCAGCAGATAAATATCTGACGGTTGCGGGGTCAGTATGATTCTCACATCATACTCCTGCGAAACCTTGTCGGCAACTTTGGCAAATTGCAACATGCGTTCTCCATACATGAATGCTTTGGGGCCTATTTCAAAAAAGGGTGGTCTGATTTCAATTTCCTTATACATAATCATCTATTTGTTTAACCGGCTGCCGACAGCGCCGCCCGGATGGATTAATGCAAATTGTTCCAGCGTATAGTTTGTTATCTCCATAATTGAAGCGAGCATGGCATCAAAAATGGCGATTGTGGCTACGAAACTGGCTGTTGCCATCACATTCAGCCCATCGCTTTCCCTTTCAATTTTCATCGGGACAACGATTTGTGAGTTTTTCGCCAGCGGAGAGTCCAGGTTCTCTGTAATGCCGATGAGTATGACCTCTTTTTTATTGCACACATCAATTATGGGCAACAACTCGGCTGTTTTGCCTCCCCGGGAAACCATCACCACCGCATCTCCTTTTTTCATGCATCCCATTCCGCCGTGAATTGCCTCTGCCGGCGACAGGAATTGTGCGTTTCGCTCAATACAGCAAAGGGAGTGAGCAAACTTTTTGGCAGCAATGCCTGATGAGCCGCTGGCGCAGGTTATTATTTTCGGGCAGGCGCTTAACGCATCAACTGCTTTTATAAAGCGGTCTTCATCCAAATAATCAATGATGTCTGAAATGGCTTTACTTTCAATTTTCAGGGATTCTTTTGCTATTTGTATTAATTTTT
>CAZVAD010000231.1:0-1853 GCA_964624645.1 uncultured Mariniphaga sp. | reverse complement strand
GAAAATCAATCCTATTTCGGCCCCAAAGTACTTCCTTCATTATAGTTCTGCATGTTTTCAGCATCATATTTACCTACGCCCGTTTCAATCAGCGCCTTGAGTTCATTCAGATGGTTCTGGTAAACCCCGCGCGGATTGGTTTTGTGTCGGGCTGCAACAGAGGCGGCCATCCCCACCACCTCACCCATCATTCCGGTGGTGCGCATTACCCTTGTTGTTCCCAAAGCCACATGCGTAACGCTGATGTTTCTGCCGGCCATGAACAGGTTGTCAATGTTCCGGGAATAAAAACACCGGTAGGGAATAGGATAGTAATGGATTCTTTTATGAACGGCAATGGATTTAAACTCCATATCCGGGAAATGCTCCGTATTTTTCGGGTCAGGATAGTGAAGGTCTATCGTCCACGTGGTTGGTGCCGAAGCATCCGGGTAGATGACATAATCGGTGAGATCCTGCTCTTTGAGAACATGGTCGCCCATCAGCCTGCGCGATTCCCTTTTCCCGGCGATGTAGGCTACCCAGTCGAGTCTGCGGTTGCTGAATTCCTCTTTGGCCACCGAGTTTTTCAGCGATGACCAGTTGGAATAGACCACCAGCAGTCCGTAGTCGCGGATTCGCTCAAAGTCATAAATCTGGTCGAAATTCATGCCGGTTTCCCAGGTCCATTCGCCCATGGTCACTTTTTCCGTGTTTTTTTCATTGAATTCCACGCCATAGCTGAAATCGGGAAAACTGACCGGGTGGTCTTCCTCAGCCGAATACCACTGCACCGAAGCGCCCATAGTCATTTTATCGGCCACTTCGGGGGCTGTGGGTTCGCCATATTCGCTCTGCGATTCGCGTCCCATAGCCCAATCCGCACCGGCAAGAAAACCGATGGTACCGTCGCCTGTGCAATCGGCAAACAGGGGCGCCGTAAATAAAAGCTCTTCCGAGCTTTCAATATTCCGGGCAACGATTCCGGTTATGCGTGACTTTTTGGTTTTCACCTCAAAAGCCCGGGTGCTGGCGAAAAGTGAAATGTTCTCTTCGGCCATCACCATCTCCATTTTCTTTTCATCTTCGTAATATTCTGCCGGCTGGGCATTTCCGCCAAGTGAAGGACCGATCTCCTTCACCACCTCGCCAAGGGCGGGATACGGTTCAACGCTGATTCTTCCGCCAAGATGAACGCGCACTTCCGAGCTGTTGTTTCCGCCCAAAACAGGACGGTCATGTATCAGCGCCACGCGCAAACCAAGCCGGACAGCCGAAATGGAAGCTGTGATTCCGGCAACACCGCCACCAATCACCACCAAATCAAATTGACCTGCATCCGTTGGCTTTTTGGGAATTCCAAGTTGTTTTTTCCGGAATTTCTCCAACGCTTTCAGGTCATTTGGCGGAGGCGTAGCTCCTTTGGTGAAATAAATGGCATCCACCCGCCCGTTGAAGCCGGTCAGGTCGCGAAGCCCCACTTTTGTTTTTTTGCCCGGGATATTTACTTTCCCGGCGCTTTGCCAGAACCATTCCGAACCGGCAGCGCCCAACACAGCACCGGCTGTTTGCCCGTCAACCAGCAGTTGAAACTTCCCCGGCCCTTCTCCGTCATACCAGGGTGAAGTCCAGTTGAAAGTACGGACAAATACCGAATATTCACCTGTGGAAGGAAACGCAACAATCATTTCAGCATCGGCCACCGGAACGCCCATTCCGTGGGCAATAAGATAGGGTGAGCCCATCAAATCCATGAATTGCTGGTCAACCAACCAGCCACCTTTGTTTTGGAAGTTTTCGGCTTCGAGGAAGACCGAATGGTTTGATTGTGAAAAACAAATCATGGAGATTGTAAGAATTGAAAGAAATACGAA
>CAZVAD010000230.1:0-1858 GCA_964624645.1 uncultured Mariniphaga sp. | reverse complement strand
TAACGCTGTCAAGTCTGCGACGTTGACAGGTTAAAATTGAATAAAAGTTTTCAGCGATGGAAAATGAAATTTTAAGAGGCGGGCGTTTTTATCATGTTTATAACCGGGCGGTGCAACGGTTGCCGTTGTTCTTGGAGAGTAATGATTATGAGCAGTTTATATGGTTGTATGATAAATATATTAAGCCTGTTGCGGATACGTTGGCGTGGGCGCTGATGGGGAATCATTTTCATTTTCTGGTGAGAATCAAGGAGCATGTTGCGTATAAATATTCAATAAAGGATATTCCGCAGGGTTTAAATGCAGGAACGCCGGGGAAAACCGGGGGGAGCAGTCGGGGCGATGGCCTGAATGAAGCTGAGCGGGAGTGGTTTAACGCGCATAAGTGGGAAACGGTGGACGTGGAGCCGGGTGCATTGGCGGAAAATGGCGAATTGAAAGTTCCGGCGGCCAATAAGCATTTTCAGCATTTGTTCAACGCCTATGCCCGCTATTTTAATAAACGCCATGATTCTTACGGAACTTTGTTTGAAAGGCCGTTTAAACGTCGTGAGGTTACCAGTTTCCGCTATCTGAAAAAGGTGGTTGTGTATATTCACCGGAATCCGGTTCAGCATGGGTTCTGCAATCATCCGCTGGAATATCCGTGGTCAAGCTATAATAGCTGCCTTTCGGAAAAAGAGACTAAACTTGACCGGGATTTCGTGATGAAATTGTTTGAAGAACATGAGCGGTTTAAAATTCTGCACGACGAGGAAATTGATTTGGAAACGATTGAAAGGTGGCTGGGAATTGATACCAGCGCAGAGGATTCGCAGGCGATTCTGGCGCTGCTGCATCGAATAAGAATGGAGGGGGGATGATTTGACTTGTCAGCGTTCGGAGAACCTGACAACGTCAGAATGAAAATGATGAAAAAAAATGAATTTTGGATTATTAAATTTAACGACGATTAAATTAACGCTGTCAAGTCTGACGACGTTGACAGGTTGGGAGGAATGACAACCTGCCTACCAGCAGGCAGGCGTCAAAAAAAGAGAAACAAATGAAACAGTGGACATACATAGCGCTGATGATGCTTCTGGTTGTCGCACGGGCGGCGGCGCAGGACGGGGAGAATCTGTACATCATAGATGTGGTGTGCCCGGGCGCTGAACGCACCTATCGCATTGACGGCGAAAAGGGGTCAAAATGGGTATGGAAACTGGAATTTGTTGAAGCGGACGGCTCCCTGACAGAGGTTGCGCTTGCCGGGTTTGAATGGGATGATTTTGAGGAGGAGCGCGGGGGCGAAACGATTTACGGCAGCGAAATAGAAATTTTATGGGAACTGGAGTCCGGCGGGATTCCACCGGGTTTCTATAACCTCTCCGCCGAGCAGACCAGCGTTCACGACTGCGTCAACCACGAACTGGGACGGATTGAGGTGATTCCCGGGCCGGTGGCCGATGCGGGAAAGGATATGACGGTTTGCGCCACGGATGCAGAAAATGGTATTTATTTAAAAGCTATTGCTGAAAATTATTCAAACGTATTATGGACCTCTGAGTCAGATGGACTATTCGGTAGTGCAGAAAGTCCGGCTACCACTTATTTTGCAAGTGAAAATGACATCGTACACGGTGAAGTGATACTCTGGTTTGTTGCATTCAGTGAAAATGCCGGCTGCGACCCGGCGGTTTCCTCCATCAGAATAACAATTGATAATACTGAAGTTGAGGACATTTTGGCTGAAATCTGCGAGGGCGAATCTTTGCAGCTTAACCCAGCCCTTACTACAAATACAAGCATTATATCTCATTCGTGGGACGGCGATCCCGACCAGCTCAACTATTTGAGCGAACTGAATATTTCAAAC
>CAZVAD010000229.1:0-1881 GCA_964624645.1 uncultured Mariniphaga sp. | reverse complement strand
CGAATTAAAAAACTTTTTTCAGCTCAAAAGATGTTTTGTACTCCTCGCCTTCGCGCAGTACTTTGATTTTGATTTTTTTGTTTTCCCTGCTTTGCAACAGAAGGTTTATATCGTTCAGTTCAAGTGATTTATGATTTGTGTTGTTCAGCGAAAGAATCTGGTCGTTTTCCCTCAGTCCGGCAAAATAGGCGGGGGAATTTTCGCGGATGTCAGTGATGGTGAAAATGGGCAGTCCGGGCATGGGATTTATCACTTCCATGCCGCTCATGTTGTAATTGAATTCATCCCTGACCCTGTAGGTCGGGCGGAGGGTCATGCGGTTGTTCCGGTAGTCGATGGTAACAATGAACCGCCTTAGAATCTCGGCGCCAAGGGTGCCGTTACGGTCATTGCCCGAAATCAGCTGGTCAATCAGCTCGGAATTCGGAAATGCCACAATGGGTTTCGGTAAAACGAGAGGCCCCACCCACAGGCCGTCAATTCTGCCTTTGATGCCGTATAAATCACCGCTCAGCCCGCGCCCAAGAAATGCTTCAATGTGATTTTGCGGAATGCGTATCCGCTGGTCCGACTTTTCCGAGAGCCAGAGTGCATCGCTGGCGCCGGTGTCCACAAGGAGCTTTACCGGAATTTCCTGCAGGTTTTCATCCACAACGCTGGTGCGCACAAATGGCTTGTCGCCCTCTAAGTGCAGCGGCATGATAATGTCCCTCCGGCTGTCCCGGTATTTGAAATATTCAGGCCGGTAGAGTATCAGCTTGTCCGATGTGTAGTCGATCTTCACAATATAGTCTTTGAATAGATTGAACCCGATCAGTCCGTGCACCGGCAGGCCTAAGATGTGCGAAATCTGGAAGTTTTCATCAATGATCATCTGTACCTCCTGATTCCAGGCGGTCAGTTTTCCAAGTTTCAGGGTATTGTTGTTTGAGCGGTAGGCCATTAGTTCTTCGCCTTCGCCCAGCCCCTGAACCGGTACTGGCACGAGGTAGTTGAGATTCAGCTTGTTCACAAATGGCAGCTCCGTAATAATCGGGAAACGAACCCCCGTGTCCAGGATAAAATTGAGGGTGTCGGAGTCATTGATGGTTACCGGAATGATGATCAGGTTGCTTGACTGTTTGAAGTTGATGGTGATGTGTTTCTCGCGCGGGTCATTGAAAAGAAATCCGCGGTTGGCGCTTTGAAACCGGCCCGACCCCGGGTCGGATACCATGCTTTCATCCAGTGGAACATAATCCCGCACCACCAAAATATTGTCTTCGATTTCAAACAGCAGGTAAAAATCCTTCATCAGTTTGTCGAGCACGTATTTGATCGGCTTGTTTGAGATGTTGAGGTTCACCTTTTTGCCGGCAACAATACCGGCATTGTAGGAGTAGTCAATGTTCAGGTAATTGCATATTTTTTCGATCACATTTTGCAGCGGCTCATCTTCGGCATAGATGCTGATGTTCTGATCCAGCGCCTGTTGCCCGGGTTGCTGAGCCGTGGTGATTTTCGGAAAAGTCAGCAACAGAACAGCGCACAGCGTCAGCAGGATTGTCTTTAAATTTATTGTTTTCATTGCCTTGAATTTTTCAGTTTTCTTTCGCTAATCTCCGGGAGAAAATCACGCTTTTTCATCTCCGGGATTTCCATTTTTACAAGCTCACTAATATAATGAATTTCTTCCTTAAATTTTAAACTCAAAAGAATTAAAATTGTTTTGCGCGGAATTTTGGCAATTCCTGTGAAATAATTAGTTTTGCAGACCATTTTTCGCAAAAGCGAACGCCCGGGTGGCGGAATAGGTAGACGCGCTGGATTCAAAATCCAGTTCTGGCAACAGAGTGCGGGTTCGATTCCCGCCCCGGGTACAGACGGAAGCCGTGCTATTTG
>CAZVAD010000228.1:0-1904 GCA_964624645.1 uncultured Mariniphaga sp. | reverse complement strand
ACAGCCAGGTTTCAGGAATCTATTTCGTGAAAGTGCAGTCCGGCGAAAACGAAGAAGTGAAAAAACTGGTACTCAACAGGAGATAAATTACTTCAACAAATAATGAAAATGGGCTGTCCGATATTCCGGTCAGCCCATTTTCGTTTTTCCCGTCGGGAAACAGGATTAGGGAATGTGTGTTTTGGCTACTTTGGGCGAAGCAAAACCCATGTGAGATTTATCCCTCCAGAAGTTTTAAAAGTTCATCAAGATACTTTCGGTTATTTGACAATCTGGGGATTTTATTTTGCCCTCCTGTTTTTCCGCGAAGTTTCATCCACCGGTAAAAAGTGTCGCGGGGCGCAACAATCAAATGCAGCCTCTCCAACGTAAGATCTTTATACCGCTTGGCCTCATAATCCGAATTCAGTTCCTGCAGGCTTTTGTCCAGAATTTCGGCAAATTGGGCGGTATTTTCAGGCATTTTCTCAAATTCAATGATCCACTGGTGTGCCCCCTTTTGCCCGTCCCGCATGTAAACCGGTCCGGCGGTGTATTCACTCACAATGGCTCCCGTTTTCTGACAAGCCGTCAGCAAGGCGTTTTCGGCATTGTCAATGATCACCTCCTCGCCAAATGCATTGATAAAATGTTTTGTCCTGCCCGTAATTTTTATTCGGAAAGGATATTTTGAAGTAAATTTCACGGTGTCGCCGATAATGTATCGCCACAATCCGGCATTCGTAGAAATGACTATGGCGTAATTTTCATCCATTTCCACTTCATTCAGGGTTAAAACCGCCGGATTATCTTTCCCAAATTCTTTCATCGGAATGAATTCATAATACACCCCGTAGTCAAGCATCAGCAGCATATCATCGCGCGAAGGGTCGTCCTGAATGGCAAAAAATCCCTCGGAAGCGTTATAGGTTTCCATATAGTGCATGTTTTCCGTGGGAATAAGTTTTTTGAACTGCTCCCGGTACGGCTCAAAATTTATCCCCCCGTGGGTGAAAATTTCCATGTTGGGCCAGATTTCCAGAATATTACTTTTCCCGGTTTTCTCCAGGATTCGTTTCAGCAACACCAGGTTCCATGAGGGAACGCCGGCAAGCGACGTAACATTCTGGTCAAGCGAAGTTTCGATGATTCGTTCAATTTTTTCTTCAAACTCTTCAATCAGGGCAATTTCAGCCGGCGGAATGCGGATAAAATCTGTCCAGAAGGGGACATTTTCGATGAGAATTGCCGAAAGGTCGCCGTAATAGGAGTTATTGCTGAAGTTGTTCATTTTATGGCTTCCGCCGAGGGTCAGGGTTTTGCCATACAGCACCTTGGATTCAGGGTAATTTTTAATGTAGATGGCAAAGACATCTTTGGGACCGCGCAAATGGCAGTCTTCCAGGGCATCTTTTGTTACGGGAATGAATTTACTTTTGTCGCTTGTGGTTCCCGAAGATTTGGCAAACCATTTCACTTCGCCGGGCCAAAGCAAATCGGTTTCCCCGTTGCGCAGGCGGTCAACCCACGGACGAATGTCATCATAAGTCTGCAAAGGCAAGATTTCCTGAAATTGTTCAATGGTATTTATTTTGCCAAAACTGTATTTTTCACCCCATGTTGTCTCCCGCGCCCGCCGGATTAGCTCAAGAAGTGTTTCCATCTGGATATCCACCGGATGCTCACGATACAGCTGAATTTGATAATTCCGCTTAAAATTTATCCAGTTTATGACTGAGTTCAGTAATGTCATCTTTTGAAATTTGCGCTCAAAGTTAGGAATAATTTGCAGGAGAAAATATGGTGAAAGAATTTTGTTGTTAAAGGAAAATATACCCTTTCAACAACCGGAGTGTTCTGGTTTTTAGCATAAAAAAGGGGCATATTCCTAAGAACAGCCCCCGGGTTCATTACGCCGCGATGTG
>CAZVAD010000227.1:0-1909 GCA_964624645.1 uncultured Mariniphaga sp. | reverse complement strand
ATGGCAGAATAATTTCAAAATATTCTGCCATTTTTTTTATCTATTCATCCGACTGATCCATTTTGTCAATCATCCGAATCTTCTCTTTCAGCGACTCAATATTTTCCCTGGTCTTTTCTATTTTTCGTTTAACATCCTCAATCAACGCCTCGGCGTTTTTTGATTTAGTGAAAAAACCGATATTGTTATCAAGCAGTATCAGGTCATTCTCAAGCTGCTTCATCTTAATCATGTACTTTTCACGCTCAATGCGCATTTTATTCATACCATGCGGAGACTCTGAAAAAGACGCCATCTTGGATTTGAAGCGCAACAGTTCGCGCTTGGACTGATCAATTTTAAGCGTGTCAAAAAGCTTGTCGATGCCCACCCGGAATCTCCTCTGAACAACATCTTTTTCACTGATTGGCACATGGCCGATTTCAGTCCAGCGCCGCTGAAACTCCTTCAGCACTTTCAGGTTTTCATCTGCATCTCCCAACGACTTGAATTCCTCCACTTCGCGAATTAAATCTTCCTTGTCTTTCAGATTATCTTTCTGCTCAGAATTGATATTTAAAAAGTGTTCCGATTTTCTGTCAAAGAAATGATCGCAGGCAGACCTGAACCGTTTCCAAAGAGCGCCTGAATGCTTGCGTGGCACCGGCCCAATCTCTTTCCACTGTTTCTGAATATTAATCAGGTCTTGTGTGGTTTTGTGCCAGTCCTCACTATCTTTCAGCGCTTCCGCCTGCATGCAGAGTTCTGTTTTCAGTTCCAGATTGTTTTGTTCAAGTTCTTTATTCTTGGAATAAAAATCACGCCTTGCCATAAAAAACCTATCGCAACCTTCACGAAATCGTCTGTAAATCCGGTTATTCTCTTTTGGAGAAGCGAATCCGATGGTTTTCCAGATTTTCTGCAGTTTGATAATGTCCCTTGATTTTTCACCCCACTCTTTTGCCGTAGTGATTTCGTCAATCTTAATACTTTCAATCTGCTCGCAAAGCTCCAGTTTCGCCTCGTAGTTTTTCTTTTGTTCTGCTTTCCGGCTTTCAAAATACTCCTGATGCTTCCGGTTTATTTTAGCAGTGGAAACCTTAAAGCGTTCCCAGATATCATCCTTGTTTTCACGCGGTACCGGCCCGATTTCACGCCAGCGTTCATGCAGTTTCTGAAGCTGTCTGAATGCTTTCAGCACGTTGGGCTCAAGCAGCAGCTCCTCTGCCTGCTCACAAAGCCTGATCTTGACTTCCAGATTCTTTTTCAGGTCAAGGTCGCGCAGTTCCTTATTGATTTTTATATAATCATAAAAATTCTCCACGTGAAAATGATAAGTGTCCCACAAATCCTTCATTTTGGATTGGGGCACCAGTCCAATTTCACGCCAGCGCTGCTGCAAGTTTCTGAAATCCTGAAATGTTTTGTTGATGGACTCTTCGGTGTGAACAAGCCCTTTTATCTCCTCAATAATATCATATTTCAACTGAAGGTTGATCTCTTTCTCCTCCTCCAGTTTTTTATTGAATTCATGCCTGATTTGTCTGTATCTTTTCAGCAACTCCTTAATATCCGGTTCATAGGGGCTTTCCTCCTCTTCATAATCTTCTTCTTCCCCACCCTCTTCAATGAATAGTTTTTTACGCTCTTCTTCCTCCTCTTTCACAAGCCGGTAAAATGCCGCTTTAATCGCTTCCACCTCATTTTTAATATCGTGGTCGCCATTGCTGTCCAATACTTCGCGAAGTGCATTCACCAGCTCAATCTGGCTTAATTTTGAATAGTCGGTTTTTTCTTTCTTCTGCTGGGCTTGTGCTCGTTCTGTTTCCGGTTCTTTCTCATCGGCTTGGGCATCGGATTCCGGGGAATCCTCCGGTGTCTTTTTTTCAGCAGATTGTTCCTCCGGTGCACTTTCCGTATCTGCTTCTCC
>CAZVAD010000226.1:0-1935 GCA_964624645.1 uncultured Mariniphaga sp. | reverse complement strand
CTTTTCCGCTCTCCCCACTCCGGAACAACACAAGAAATACATCAAGAAAATCCTCGCCAAGTTTTTTACGCATGAACTTCAGCGTACGCTGAACCTGCTTTTTAACGGTATCGGGTTTACAGTCCAACAGCTCTCCAATTTCTTTATAGGTCAGACTGCTGTTAAATTTCAAAAAGAGAAGTTCGCGCTTATTTGCATCCAGATTTTTTAATTCTTCTCTCAAAACAATCAAATGTTCTTCAGATTCGTCAATTTCAGAGGCCTCAAGCGGAAATCTCAATTCAAACTGTGCTTCAAAATTATCGAAATGCGAAAGACGCTTTTTCTCTTTCAGCTTACGAATTAAAATATTCTTCAGCGTTTTGTATAAGTAAAACTCTAGGGATTCCGGATTTCGTAAGGATTTTCCATAGGTGTAAACATCAAGAAATGTGTCCTGAATGGCATCTTTGGCCAGTTCAATGTCAGGTGTGATTTTTCTGCCATAGGCAAACAGAGCGTCCGCATATTCATTATATATGGTTTCGAAAGCATGGCGGTCGCCAGCCCTGAACTTTTCCCAGATAAGTCCCCAATATTCTTTTTCGTCAGCCCGGTTCACATCTTATGGCTTATTGAATTGTTTAAATTTCGCACTAAATTAAGCATATTATGTGAATTCGTCAATGGCATCAGAAAAAAATTACATCTGTTTTTAATTCTTTTTGGCTACTGAAGCTTTAATATCCAAATACTTACCTAACTATTATGTTTGTGGGGAACATCAAGGATATGATATTAATAGATTTTATTCTCAATTTCCCGATGAAGAAAGCTGCAAGCAAAAATTCAACTATCACCACCGACAAAAATCAGGAAAAATCAAAAACTTGTTACAATTTTGAAGTGCACTGAAAGCAGAAAAGCACTGATTTTCAGGCTCAGGGGAGGAAGGAATTGAACAACTTTGTCGGGGTAGCAGGATTTGAACCTGCGACCCTCTGGTCCCAAACCAGATGCGCTAGCCGGACTGCGCTATACCCCGAAATAAAACAACCGGAATAACAACCCCGGCGCTTTTTTATGTCATCAAAACTTTCTGAAACGCTTTTGGAAAATTCAAAAGCGGTGAGAGCGGGATTCGAACCCGCGGTACAGTCACCCGTACGGCAGTTTAGCAAACTGCTGGTTTCAGCCACTCACCCACCTCACCGTTTAACTTTAATGAAACCAGAAATATTTTTCAGAACGCTTTTTTGTGCGTGCAAATGTATCAATTGTTTTCTCACTAACAAAATCTTTTCTTCCGGAAACGGATTTTTCAATGGACAAAATTAATCATTCTCTGATATACCGTATATAACCCGCTCTTACCCATTTCTCTTCACACAAAGTCAGTACACATACACTCTCCATGAAGATTAAACAAAAAATTCCTTCCCTGTGGAATTCATTCATCGGGAAAAGAAATTTTGATGAATATGGAAGGTATTAACCCGATACATTAATACCAATGTTATGCTGCATCTTGAATATTCTTGTGCTTAAAATATTTCATTACCCTATCAGGTTTACTGCACCGTGGAAAACAGGCAGAATTAATTTATAGGAGAAAATGCACTTGCAAGGTTAAATTTAAGAGAGAAAATCTAAGATATTTTAAAACCTTTTCTCCCAAAAATAGTTTGGTGGACTACACTCACGATACCCCGCTTTTAAATATAGCTTCTGGGCCTTTACATTTTCGTGGGATACTTCAAGATTTATCCTGCAAAATCCATTCTGCCGGGCATAGTTTTCAATTTCTTCCAAAAGATATAAGCCTGTGCCCTGCCCTCTGAAACCGGGAGAAACAACAAAGTCGTGGATATTTATCAAAGGCCGGGCCTGCCAGGTTGAAAAATTGATGTTGCAGTTTGCCAAAGCGGCAAATTCTTCTCCCACACAGGCGAAAAA
>CAZVAD010000225.1:0-1960 GCA_964624645.1 uncultured Mariniphaga sp. | reverse complement strand
CCGAAGGTTATGTTTATAACCCCCGGCTGTCGGCGCCCGGCAATCCGGCATTCACACGGGGATGAATACTCCCGGTTACCTATTCAGCAGCTTGTCAGCCATGATGCCGGCCAGCTCCGGCCTTTGCTGGCGCCGATTTGCAATCGGTGTCCCAGTCAACAGACTGGAACACAACTCTATTCTTTCCTAAATAACTATGTATTTGCAAAATGCTTCTTCCTGATATTTTACGTTCAAAGCAAGGCACGGTTTACAAAACCGCGCCAGCGGGGTAAAAGCTACTCTTGCCAATTTTTCAAACCATTATACTACAAACGACCATTTCACAAGAAAGCAAAAAGGAAAAAATCACACTATAATGTGATTTTGATTGTTTAATTAAAAAACAAACATATCTTTGACGCAAAAATCACAGTATAATGTTAGTTGCGATACTTGGAGAAATCATAAAAAAAAGAAGAAAGGAGTTAAATATAACTCAACCCCACTTAGCAGAGCTGGCAAAAGTGAGCACCAATACTTTATATAAACTTGAACGGGGGCAAGGCAATCCTTCATTGGACGTATTGAATAAATTAGCGGAAGTGCTTGGCCTGGAATTAATACTTGAAGTAAAGAAGAAACATTAAGTAAATGAGAGCATTAGAAATATATCGCAATGGTATTTTAGCAGGAATATTGACCGAAGAAAATCGTCAGCATTATGTTTTTAAGTATGACGACAACTATTTTAATGATACAAGTAAAGCTGCACTCAGTTTGACATTACCAAAATCTCAAAATGAATACAGGAGTAAATTCTTGTTTCCGTTCTTTTTCAATATGCTGAGTGAAGGCGTTAACCGAAAATTGCAAAGCACACTATTGCGAATAGACGAAGAAGATAATTTTGGCCTGTTGACAGCAACTGCACAATATGATACCATTGGAGCAGTAACGGTAAAACCAATAATGACAAAATGAACATGGACGAATTAAAATATTGTCCGGGAACTTTGGCAGAAGGCTTCTCTACTTATAGCCCTAGTTGTTTACGGAATTTGTTTAATGGCAAAAAAGTAAATCATATCTTGCCTTATGAGCAGCCGCAGCAAAACGAACAGGTTGCAGAACTGTTCATGGAAAATCGCAAACGCATTTCAATATCAGGCGTACAGGAAAAATTAAGCTTTCTTTTGGAGAAAAATGTATTGCGATTGACGAAAGAAGGAGAGCGGGGAACGTATATACTCAAACCTATACCCCGGGATTTGAAAAAGGTTGATCAGGTTCCTGCCAACGAACATTTGACCATGCAAATAGCCAAACAAGTGTATGGGCTAAATACAGCTGAAAACGCCATGATTTTTTTCAAGAATGGTTCACCTGCCTACATCACAAAACGATTTGATATAAAAGAAGATACCCATCTGCCGGACGGACAGGAAGGCAAACTCGGCGTAGAAGATTTTGCAACTCTGGCAGGAAAAACAAAAGACAATGCAGGAGTAAATTTCAAATATGAATATAACTATGAAGAGGCAGGGCTGTTGATACAGAAATATGTTTCCGCATGGCGGGTGGAAATCGAAAAATATTTTTCGTTGGTAGTATTCAATTTTTTGTTTTCAAATGGGGATGCGCACCTGAAAAACTTCTCATTGCTGGAATCATCAAAAGGTGACTACTTTCTCAGTCCTGCCTATGATTTGATAAACACAAAACTGCATGTTGACGATACCGATTTTGCATTGGATAAAGGGCTGTTTGCAGACGATTTTAAAAGTGATGAGTACAAAAAAAGCGGACATCCTTCAAAAAGCGATTTTTCAGAATTTGCAAAACGAATAGGAGTTATGAAAAGCAGGTTTGAAAAACTAATCAGTCCATTTATGGAAAAACAACCACTTGTTGAAAAATTAGTCCGCCATTCTTTTTTAAGTGATGCAAACAAGAGAGGTTATTTGTTGATGTATAATAC
>CAZVAD010000224.1:0-2037 GCA_964624645.1 uncultured Mariniphaga sp. | reverse complement strand
TTCAGTAGCCCCACCGGGAATCGAACCCAGATCTACAGTTTAGGAAACTGCTATTCTATCCGTTGAACTATGAGGCCTCTTTGTTTTTGGTGCGCAAAAATAGCTAAAAACAGATTTACAGGCAAATCAAAAATGAATTTCAGTCTGATTTATCCTTTTATCGGAAGAGAAATCAATTTTTAAAAAAATATATGTAGTTTTACCGCTCTAAAAATGAAAAGAATGTATAAATCTCCGCAATACGGGAAAGAGTGGAATTGGCGTAACATTAAGATGGAAGCCACAGACATAAACATAAAATTCTGAGAATACCGGAAGGGATTTGTTGTGGCACAGCAAATCCCTTTTTTATTGAAAATGAATACTTTAATATTTTAGACATGACCAGACAAAAGAAGATTTTTCTTGAAGAATCAGAACTGCCAAAACAATGGTATAATCTGACACCGGACCTTCCGAGTCCGTTGAACCCGCCCCTGGGGCCTGACGGGAATCCCATTTCGCCGGAAATGCTGGCGCCGGTTTTCCCCATGAATCTTATTGAGCAGGAAGTGAGCCAGCAACGCTGGATTGACATTCCTGAAGGAATCCGTGAAATACTTGTGCAGTGGAGGCCCAGTCCGCTGATCCGGGCTTACGAACTGGAGCAGGCGCTGGGAACCCCCGCTAAAATTTTCTATAAAAATGAAGGCGTTTCACCTGCCGGAAGCCACAAACCCAATACCGCTGTGGCTCAGGTGTGGTACAACAAGGAATTCGGAATTAAAAAGCTGACCACAGAAACCGGAGCCGGACAGTGGGGGAGCGCACTCGCTTACGCATGTGCCCAGCTTGGTGGAATTGAATGTAAGGTATATATGGTTCGCGTAAGTTTCGACCAGAAACCTTTCCGGAAAATGATGATGAACACCTACGGCGCTAACTGCGTGGCAAGTCCGAGTACTGAAACCCAGGCCGGAAGGAATATCCTTGAGAAATATCCCGATACGCCCGGCAGTCTGGGAATTGCAATTTCAGAAGCCATTGAGGAAGCTGTGACCGACCCCAGAGGGAAAACCCGCTATTCGCTGGGTTCCGTGCTGAATCATGTCATGCTGCACCAGACGATTATCGGGCTTGAAGCCAAAAAACAGCTTGCCAAAGCCGGGATTAAGAAGCCGGACGTTGTGATTGGCTGCTGTGGCGGCGGAAGCAATTTCGCAGGCATCTCCTTCCCGTTCATGTATGACAAAATTCATGGCGAAGATATTCAGATCATCGGGGTGGAACCGTTTAGCTGCCCCACACTGACCAAAGCGCCGTTCATTTATGACCATGGCGACGTGGCAAAGATGACCCCGCTGCTGCCGATGTACAGCCTCGGACACTCATTCATCCCCGCGCCCATTCATGCCGGCGGATTGCGCTATCACGGCATGGCGCCGCTTGTGAGCGCCGCACTGAGAGACGGACTGATGGATGCCTATGCAGTGCACCAGAGCGAATGCTTTGAAGCCGGATTGCTTTTTGCCAAAACCGAAGGAATAATTCCTGCTCCGGAAACAACGCATGCCATTGCCTCGGTTATCCGTGAAGCCAAAAAGGCAAAGGAAGAGGGTAAAGAAAAGGTTATTCTCTTCAATTTCAGTGGCCACGGGTTGATGGACCTTGTAGGATATGAAAGATACCTGAGTGGCGCGCTCACTGATTACGAATACCCGGAATCGGAAATTGCCAAAAATCTGAAAGAGCTGGAAGGTTATCCGCTTCCGAAATAATTTTAACAAACTGCGGAGACATGAACGTCAGTTTGTGTCTCCGTGGTTTGAATTTAAAAAAAAGCATAAGCCAAATCATCTGTAACTCCCGGAATCACTTCCTCAAGCGCCTCCCTGATTTCATCCCACGAATGTTTTTTCCCCTGAATTCGTTTTTTGAGAGTCAATAACCGGTTTTCTGAAAGATAATCCCCGGAAAGGACAGCTTCCCTGGTTATTCCCCGTTCAACATGCAGCGCTATTTCCAGAACTTTCCCGCCGGAATGAAACCTGTTTTCAA
>CAZVAD010000223.1:0-2075 GCA_964624645.1 uncultured Mariniphaga sp. | reverse complement strand
AAAGGTTCATACTTAATTATCAATAAATAATGGAACTGAGTGTACTGAATATAGAGGGGAAAGAAACCGGACGCACCATTACGCTTGACGACCGGATTTTTGGCGTTGAACCAAACGATCATGCTATTTATTTGGATGTGAAACAATATATGGCAAATAAGCGCCAGGGAACGCACAAAACAAAAGAACGCGCCGAAGTTGCCGGAAGTACCCGTAAGATCAAACGGCAGAAGGGAACCGGTACAGCCCGTGCAGGCAGTATCAAATCACCTTTGTTTCGGGGCGGAGGAACCGTTTTTGGACCACGCCCGAGAAGCTATGGGTTCAAATTGAACAAAAAGGTAAAACAACTGGCAAGAAAATCGGCGCTGACATATAAAGCCCGCGAAAACAGCATCGTAATCGTTGAGGATTTTAATCTCGAAGCGCCTAAAACAAAGGAAATGGCCGCTATTAAAAGTAATCTCCAGATTGCTGATAAAAGGTCACTTTTCGTTTTACCAGCCGAAAATAATAACATATATTTGTCGTCCAGAAATTTACAAGACGTTTCGGTCATAATTGCTTCTGATTTAAATACTTACCAGATACTTAATGCAAAGGCAATTGTTCTTCTCGAAGGCTCTGTGAAGAAAATCGAAGAAACTTTTAAAATTTAATGCGATTATAAAATGGATATTTTAGTAAAACCATTGGTTACCGAGAAATGGAATGAGCAGTCTGAACGGTTCAACCGTTACGGATTTGTCGTAGTGAGATCGGCTACAAAATCGCAGATAAAAAGAGCGGTTGAAGGTCTTTATGACGTTAAGGTAGATTCGGTAAACACCATGATATATGGAGGGAAAACGAAATCCCGCTACACCAAATCAGGAATAATTACCGGAAAAACTGCTGCTTATAAGAAAGCCATAGTCACATTGGCTCAAGGCGATAGTATAGATTTTTACAGTAATATATAATAGAAATGGCAGTAAGAAAATTAAAACCAGTTAGTCCGGGTCAAAGACACAAGATAGTTCGTGTTTTTGATACCATTACTGCAACTGCACCTGAGAAATCATTGTTGGAGCCCCTGCGGAAATCTGGAGGAAGAAACAACCAGGGCCGCATGACGGTGAGAAATATAGGTGGGGGACACAAACGCAGATACCGCATCATTGATTTTAAGCGAGATAAAGACGGTATTGCCGCTGTTGTCAACTCTATTCAGTATGATCCGAACCGTTCCGCCAACATTGCTCTTCTGGAGTATGAGGACGGAGAAAAAAGATATATTGTTGCCCCGAACGGATTGAAAGTCGGGCAAACAGTAAAGAGTGGTGCGGATGCAGAACCTGAAATAGGAAATGCACTCCCCTTATCCCGTATTCCTCTTGGAACATTGGTTCACAACATTGAACTCCGCCCCGGACAGGGCGGTCTCATGGCACGCAGTGCAGGCGCTCATGCGCAGTTGACCTCACGCGAAGGCAAATATGCAGTGTTGAAATTGCCTTCAGGCGAATCCCGTATGGTTCTTACAACCTGTAAGGCCACTATTGGAACCGTTGGAAATGCCGACCATAGCCTGGTGCGTTCTGGAAAAGCCGGCCGTTCAAGATGGTTAGGCAGAAGGCCCCGCGTACGCGGTGTTTCAATGAACCCGGTGGATCACCCGATGGGTGGTGGCGAAGGCCATGCCTCAGGAGGACAGCCACGCTCACGCAAAGGATTGCTTGCTAAAGGGTATAAAACCCGCTCAAAAAAGAAAGCTTCCAGCAAGTATATTTTGGAACGTAGGAAAAAATAGTTAAAGGGAAAGAATTATGAGTCGTTCATTAAAGAAAGGGCCTTATATCGATTTTAAACTGGAAAGAAAAGTTCTTGCCATGAATGATGGCGGAAAAAAATCGGTAGTTAAAACATGGGCCAGAGCTTCAGTAATTTCTCCTGATTTTGTAGGACACACCATAGCCGTTCACAACGGAAATAAATTTATTCCCGTGTATATCACCGAGAATATGGTTGGTCATCGCTTGGGTGAATTTGCCCCTACGCGTACATTCAGGAGTCACGCTGGTAAGAAAAGATAG
>CAZVAD010000222.1:0-2130 GCA_964624645.1 uncultured Mariniphaga sp. | reverse complement strand
GAAAATTTGAAAACAGTTGTGGAACGAAAAGTTTCTCCCGGATTCAGAAGCGTTGACGGGAATTCCGGCTGGTTCGGGCTATTGGGGAAATGCTGTGTTTCCAGACAAAATCCGGTTCGCGCCGTATAAGGCTTCCCACTTTTTCCGATCTCTTTTCCGCTCAGGTGGTTTCCGGTGTAGAGTTGAACGCCGGGCTCGGTGGTAAAAACCTCCATATACCTGCCGCTTTCCGGCTCAAAAGCGCTTGCCGCAAAGGAGAGCTCGTTCGATTCCTTGTTCAGCACATAATTGAAATCATAGCCGGAGCCAAAGGCAAGCTGGGGGTTGTCACTGTCAATGCGTTCGCCGATGGTGTGCGGAGTGGTAAAATCAAGGGCTGTGCCCCGGATATCGGCAATTTCGCCGGTTGGAATCATGGAAGCATCCACCACCGGCGTGGAACGGTCGGCATTGATGACCAGCACATGGTTGAGAATATCGCCATTTCCTTCGCCCCTCAGGTTGAAATAGGAATGGTTGGTCAGGTTGATGTGGGTTGCTTTATCGGTAGTCGCCTCATAATCAATTTTCAGCTCATTTTGCTCTGTCAGCGTGTAGGTAACCTTTGCCGTCTTATTCCCGGGGAAGCCAAATTCGCCGTCGGAGCTTTTGATGGTGAAAATCGTTGTGTTCCCTTCCTTTTCATAATCCCAGACTTTGCGGTACCAGCTGTCGGGCCCTGAATGGAGGCAGGCTTCGCCGTTGTTCACCGGTAACTGGTAAGTCTCATCGCCAATGGTGAACCGCGCATTGGCAATCCGGTTGGCAAATGGCCCGACGACAGCTCCATGACTGGCGCCCCATTCCATATACTTTTCAACGGAACCAAACCCGAGCATCACATCCGCAAAATTTCCGACTTTGTCCGGCACCCAGATGGAGACAATTTTTGCCCCGTAGTTAGTGAGCGTCACCACCATTCCGTTTTCATTTTTCATGGTAAAAAGCGAAGTGCTTTTTCCGTTGACAACACTTTCGAAATCAGCTTTTGAGTAGCGCATATCTGCTTTTTTTGAGTTTTTGGGACTGCATGCTGCCAATGCAGCAAGAATCAGAATCAGGTGAAATTTTCTCATACGATTGATTTTTAATTTTTTGTTCGTATTCTTATATTCAACACGAACGATTTCACCTCAAAAATACAAATTCAAACGGCATTTGCCAATGCTTTTTATAAAATTGTGATTCTGTATAGCCACCGGCTCCATTGAGGGCTTTCCTTATTCAATCACTTTGTGGTTGCGATGAAACGATGCCTGATTATTTCGGGAGATTTTCTGCTGAAAAATTGATTTCGATTACGTCCCCTTCTTTCCATTTTTTGGCAACCACGCAGTAACTGCCGGGCTGTGCGACATATTTCACCCCTTTCACCTCAACCGAAACGTTGAAAGCCCGGGAAGGAATATGAACATTCACTGCAATAAACCGCTTTTTTTTCATGCTGAACCGAAGCAGGACTTTTCCGTTTTTCGTAAAATCTGTCTCCTGTTTCACGCTCACTTCGCCGCCCATGGAATGAGAGTAATGAATTTCAGCAGGCAAAAACAGATTTACCGAAACCTGATCCAGGTTTTTGGTGATAATATAGGGAGCAATCAGCGAGTCGCGTAATCCGGAACTGAGATTGCCGAAACCCGGTGCATGAATCCGCCCGAGTTCTTCTGCCACATCCGGATCGCCGGTGAGTTCAAATAAAAACGCCGTAACATAAAACCAGGAAAGGGCTTCCTTTTCAGAAAATTCCATGTTCTCTGATTCTTTTCTGAACTGTTCCCATGACGTTCTGAATTTTTTCAGCTCAAACCGCTCATCTTTTTGAAGATAAAATTCCCTGCCGGCAAGCAAGGATTTCAGTCCGGGGGAAACAGCCGGGCTATCCGTATCTGCTGCGCTTAAATCAGAAGGGCTCCACGGCAGATCATCATAATTTATGCGGTGAACCGGCGTGGTTGCAAACGGCGGAAATTTCTCCGTGCGGTGGCACGAAACAAGCAGAAAAATCACCGGAAAAAACGAAATCAGATACCTCATTTGATAAACACATTCAAAATTCAGCAATAGTAACATCTGATTCCTGCGAGGGTTCAA
>CAZVAD010000221.1:0-2154 GCA_964624645.1 uncultured Mariniphaga sp. | reverse complement strand
AATTGCTGAACAAAGCGGTTGTTTTATCCATTTTATTATCAGACTCATCATTTATCAGATAATTTTTGAAATGAAATCCTTTGTTTTATCCATAGCGCTGCTTTTTATGCACTCCTTTTTTGCGAAAATAATAGCTCAGGGCGCCAACTCTGGTGAATTTGTATCAGATACTCTTCAAAACCACACTTCGCTTTCAGAAAAAATTGACGAAGTGACCGTAACCGCATTTCGTACCCCATACAATCTGCTCAATATTCCAGCGCCGGTCAATCTGATTGCCCCCGCACAGTTAGAAGCAGGAAGCGCACTGACGCCGGTGGAAGCACTGAATCAGGTTCCGGGAGTTTTGATGCATCACGGAACGTTGTCAACCAACCGGCTCACCATCCGGGGAATCGGTTCGCGCTCGCCTTATGGGAGCAACAAAGTAAAAGCCTATTGGGGCGAAATCCCCCTCACGGGCGGCGATGGTGAAACCGTGCTTGAAGACCTTGAAAATTACGCAATCCGGCGGATTGAAGTAATCAAAGGCCCTTCATCAAGTCTATATGGCGCCGGCTTAGGTGGCACCATCCTTTTTCAGCCCAAACATTCAGTCAGTGACTTTGTCCGCTATCAAACGACCTTCGGTTCGTTTGGCACTTATAAAAACACGCTGATGGCCGGAATCCGGCAAAACAAACTGGAAATTTTCCTTCTTGGAGCTGTCCTGAACAGTCAGGGATTCCGGGAGAACAATACAACCAACCGTTCAAACCTGATTTTTCGTTCCATTTATACCATTTCAGAAAAAGTGAATCTGGAAGCGCTGATCACATACACAAAAATGAAAGGATTCATTCCCAGTTCCATTGATCTGGAAACTTTTCGGGAAAGCCCGGAAAAAGCCGCAGCCAACTGGAAAAGCATGGAAGGTTATGAAGCCTACACAAAGGGACAGGCAGGTTTGTCGGTCAATATTTTTCCCGGAATCCGCAGTAAGATTTCACTGGCTGCATTTGGTAACTTCCGCGATGCCGACGAACCGCGCCCCTTCAATCTTCTGCTTGAAAACTCAAATTATACCGGCAGCCGGGGGTATTACCAGAAAACAACCGCAGGCGAAATTTCAAAAATTACATTTACCACCGGATTTGAAGTATTCAGTGAAAAATACAACTGGTCAACGCACACCTATGACAATCCGCCCGGAACGCTTTCTGACAACATTGAGCGCAGAACCTACGAAAATCTGTTTGCACAATCCGAATGGAACATTCGTGAAAAACTGTTCCTGTCCGGCGGAATCAACATGAACCACACGCGCTTCGGCTATACGGACAACTTTCCGGCTGACGGAGACAAATCGGGGAAACGGTCTTACAATCCGGTTTTTTCGCCAAGAATTGGCGCGAATTACAAAGTTTTTCAATCCCTCTCCGTTTTCGGAAATATCAGTCATGGATTCTCAACGCCTTCATTTGAAGAGACCCTGATGCCTGAAGGCACAATAAATACTGATATCAAGCCCGAAAGCGGCTGGAATTTCGAAGTGGGAGCAAGAGCAGATATTGGAAGCCGCCTGCAAGCAACAGCAAGCTATTACCGGATTTACATCCGCAACCTCCTGGTTGCCCGGCGCACCGGCGATGATGCCTATGTGGGCGTCAATGCAGGGGAATCGCTGCATCCGGGACTTGAAGCCGAACTACAATGGCAGGTACTGAAACCCGGAGGTTTTCCATCGCTGGTTTTCAACGGAAACGCAACCCTTTCCAACTATCACTTCCGTGATTTTATTGACGGTGAAAACGACTATTCCGGAAATCTTCTGCCCGGCGCCGCACGTTCCACCTGGTTGCTTGCCGGGGATTTCCAGCCTCAGAAAAATATGGGAATCCGGATTTGGCACCGGTTTACCGGCAAAATGCCCGTAAATGATGCCAATTCAACATTTTCTGACGCCTACGGAGTGACCAACCTTGAATTCCGGTACAACAAACAAACCCGGGCATTCAATGTCGGGCTGAAAGCCGGAATCCAGAATGTTTTCGATGTCCGATATGCAGGCATGTTGCTCGTGAATGCACCGGCAACGGGAACCGCCCAACCAAGGTATTATTATCCGGGAAATCCAAGGAATTATTTCTTTTCCCTGCTGATTGGGTGGAATAA
>CAZVAD010000220.1:0-2212 GCA_964624645.1 uncultured Mariniphaga sp. | reverse complement strand
AACAGAGTGCGGGTTCGATTCCCGCCCCGGGTACAGACGGAAGCCGTGCTATTTGGAGGATAGCACGGCTTTTTTTGTTTAAATTTAATTTAGTAACGATTGACGCTGACAGGTTAGTTGGGTGGTTAATAACGCTGTCAAGTCTATCGACGTTGACAGGTTAAGAATAAATGGCTTCATTTATTCAACTCCTTTGGAGTTGTGGGGATGTGGGTGGTGGCATCTACTACCACCGGTTTCACCGATGGTTATCTACATTTAACTCCTACGGAGTTGTTAGGATGTGGGAGGTATTTCATTATTCGACTTGCCGGTACTATTGGGGCGGTGCTTACAATCCGGTATTTTGGTATTTGCTGGCAGTTTTGTGTCTGTTCTTTATATTGCCGCTGGCTTCAGCCGGCGGTTTAAAGAGAGTTCCTTCCCGCTTTCCCGACTTTAGTTAGTAATGCTGTCAAGTCTATTGACGTTGACAGGTTAAGAGCAAATTGCTTCATTTATTCAACTCCTGCGGAGTTGTGGGGACGTGGGTGGTGTCATCAACCACCGGTGAAGCTTTTTTATTCACTCAAGAACAGGAACCACCTCGTCAGCGCCAAAGGTGCTGCCACTCCTCCTTTGCCTGAGGGAAGACAGGCAAGGAGGAGAAATTTGTGCTAAGAATGTTTTGGCAGTATGATGATTAAAACTCACGGTGTGACTTCAAGTCACGCCGTGAGTGGGTGCTTTGGTTAATAACGCTGTCAAGTCTATTGATGTTGACAGGTTGGACAGGCTCATTTTCATAATACATCAGCAAGTTCCCATGCGCGGGTATGACTGATTCCGCCGCGTAGCGGCATGGCAATTTCATCGAGGGAGACAACCATTTTTTCGAAATTGTCGCCGATTGCCTCAAGTGCAGCATATTCCCTTTCGATGGTGGCTTCATCGGTGAGCATGTAGGCGCTCTGCAGATAGATTATCCTGTCTGCTTTTCGGGCAACAAAATCAACTTCACGGTTGCGCAGGACTCCGGTGTAAACATCATAGCCTGACCGGCGCAACTGCAAATAGACCAGATTTTCGGCAAGCCATCCGTAGCCGTACCCATAGCCGGCATATAAGTAGTTTTTGTATGCAAGGTCATTCGCATAATACTTTGCATTGCCCGACAAAGCTTCTTTCCCCCGGATATCATATCTGTTGCAGCGATGCACAAGAAACGCATCTTCAATATAGCCGAGGTATGCGGACAGGGCATCGTAGCTGGTCTTGCGCCCATGTGTTCTGAAATAATTCAGAATATTCGGAATTGAAACAAGGTTTGAAGCGTTGTTTGTCAGATAGATGAAAATGTCCTCCAGCAACCTGGCATCGCGAATATTGTGGCGCTGAATAATGTCACGGAGCAAAACCGTATCTTTCAAAGCAGAAACATAATTGCGCTTCAACTCGTCCTCCTGTAGCATGAAAAGCTCGGGAAGGCCGCCGGAACTCATATAATTCAGATAGCTTTCCCGTCCTTTGTCCAATTTCATTATCCCCGTATATTCAGCGTAGCTGAGCGGAAAAATTTCGAAAGTGATATACCTTCCCGATAGCAATGTTGCCAACTCGCCGGATAGCATTTTGGAGTTTGAACCGGAGATAAAAATCTCAAAATCGGCTGAATAGTCCTGAGAATAGGAGTTTATCACTTTTTCCCAATGGTCAATGTTCTGGATTTCATCAATGAACAGATAAACTCTGCCTGATGGCTTGATCTCGTGCAGGTATAACTTTATCAGCTTATCCAGGTCGTGATGGTTTTTAACGAAATCGAAATCCATAAATTCCAGATTGATGAAAAGCGTATTTTCAGGTTTTACTCCGCTGTCAATCAATTGCCAGGCTATTTGCCTCAGAATGTAACTTTTTCCGGCTCTGCGCTGCCCGACGAGCACTTTAATCAGGCGGTTTCCTGTGTAGGCGGCTATCCGGTTGGTGTATCCGGTGCGCCGGTAGCCCGGATACGAGCCTTTTTGACCCCACTGACTGTATTTTTGCAGCAATGAAATAATTTCGTTCATATCCTGAATTTTTGTATAAAAGTAAGAATATTTGGTTATAAATGAAAAAATGAATGAAAATAGGGGATAAGGGATAGGGAGGGAGTTTTTGTTTTTTTTTGTTAACGCTGACGTGATTTAATAATTAGTAACGCTGTCAAGTCTGTCGACGTTGACAGGTT
>CAZVAD010000219.1:0-2297 GCA_964624645.1 uncultured Mariniphaga sp. | reverse complement strand
AACGTTTCAGGCTCACCGGAACAGGGAAAATTAAAAGGAAACATGCCTACAAAAGTCATATTTTGACCAAGAAAAGCAAAAAACGTAAGCGTAATCTCACCAAATGGACTCTTGTTGACAAGTCCAATGAGAACAACGTCAAGCTTTTGTTGAACATGAAATAAAATCCTTTTAACAGTTAAAAAGAGTAATTAACCAGGTTATTGTGCCATCAAGTTTTTTTGCTTTTGCAGGAAACGCCGGTAACCAAAAAAAGTAAAAGTATGCCAAGAAGTGTAAACCATGTAGCATCACGTGCCCGCAGAAAAAAAATTCTGAAAAGAACAAGAGGTTATTACGGAGCGCGTAAAAACGTTTGGACAGTCGCAAAAAACACATGGGAAAAAGGGCAGCAGTATGCCTATCGCGACAGGAAAACCAAAAAACGCAATTTCCGTGCATTGTGGATTCAGCGTATCAACGCCGCAGCCCGTATTGAGGGGTTGTCCTATTCACAGTTTATGGGATTGCTCAAGAAAAACGAGATTGAAATCAACAGGAAAGTTTTGGCCGATTTGGCCATGAACCAGCCTGATGCATTCAAGGCAATCGTTGAGAAAGTAAAATAACAGACTGTATTTTTTAGGTGAAATAGATATAAACCCGGGTCTTCCCGGGTTTTTTTTTGTTACATTCCTTTCAACATGCCGCCGTCCACCGTCAGGCTGGCGCCGGTGATATAGGACGCAGCTTCCGACAGGAGAAAAGCGCCCGCTTTCCCGAATTCATCAATTGTTCCGTAACGCCGGAGCGGTATGACCGATTCGTTTTGCTGCCTGACTTTTTCAGCAGGGATATTGTGTTTTTCTGCAAGACCTTTATCAAGCGATTTCACACGGTCGGTGTCAATGCGCCCGGGGATGAGGTTGTTCACCCGGATATTTTCTGCCGCCAGCTGGTTGGCAAGGCTTTTCACCAGGCTGGCCACCCCGGAGCGGAAAACATTCGAGAGCAGCAGACTGTTGATGGGTTCCTTCACCGAAAGCGAGGTGATGGTTACGATTGAACCGCCGCCACCCGAACGCATGGAGGGCAGCACGCCCCGGATTAGCCGCACGGCGCTCATCAGCGTCAGCTCAAACGCTGATTGCCACTCCGCATCCGAAAAATCATCAAAACTCCCCGGAGGGGGGCCGCCGGCATTCACCACCAATCCGTCAATCCGCTCAAAAGCGCCTTTCACTTCTTCAATCCATCCGTGGATGGAAGTTGGGTCGGAAGCGTCAAAAACCGAAGCATGGACGGTTGCACCCGTCTCTTTTCGCAAGTTTTCGGCGGCAGCTTCCACTTCATCCTTTGTGCGGCTGGCCATGCAGACTGTTGCGCCGTTCAGGGCAAGTTCCCGGGCAATCCCAAATCCCAGCCCCTTGCTGGAGGCGGCTATCATAAACACTTTTCCTTCAATATTTAATTCCATGATTGTATGATTTGTCTGTTTGAAACGATTAATATTCTCCGAAAATAGATATTTATTTCGTGGCTGACGCAACCAATCCGGATGAAATTGCATCTGTATTAAAAATCTTAAAAATCGGCAACCATGAAGAAATTGGCTTTATTGACTTTTCCGCTGTTATTCCTGTTGTTTTCCTGCGGGCAGGACGATGCCCTGCCCCGGATAGAAAATACAACACGCGGAAAAAGGTGGACGCTTGAAATCGGTAGCACTCCGGTGGAGGTTTACAGCCAGCTCAAAGAGTTGGGGAGAGAGAAAAACTTTAATGCCGTGAATATAACGTACAGGAAACCTTTTTCAAAACCGGAAGAGGTACAAAATCATCTTGACTTTTATGATGCGATTACCCTGCAAACCAAGTCGGGAGTTACGGAGCGGGCTGTTATCGGATTCAGGGAAGATAAAATAAGCTCCATAGAAACCGGCGGAGCTTTACTTGATGATGTTTCCCAATGGCCTCAGAATCTACCGGATGAAGCTGCAATCCGGGTGGATGATCCGGTTGAAATAATGTATGATAAATTACTGGCGATATACCAGATTGCTGATTATGCTGGTTATCAGATCATCCTGCCGGACAAAACGCTGGAAAAACCATTCGACCCGGATATGGGGAACTACGATGTATGGGGTTTTGCCTTTACAGAGCATCTCGGGGGAAACAAATATGGAAATTCTTCGGTAAGTTTATTTTTCAAGAATAAAAAACTGACTGAAATCAGGCACGTTTATAACGAAAATGAAACCGTGAACTGAAAACCAGCCTCCGCTGGCGCGGTTTTGCAAACCGTGCCTTGCTTTG
>CAZVAD010000218.1:0-2311 GCA_964624645.1 uncultured Mariniphaga sp. | reverse complement strand
AAAATTGCAATTGAAACATTCAAAGTCTGCGTTGAACATTTTTTGGAAAGTATCAATCACATATCCTGAATCAGATAATACATGGATTGAAATTCCTTTCCGATTTCAAAAGTAAACACGCCATCTTTATATTCAGAAGGCATATAACCGGTTGTGGAACCTTGTGGATTAATAGACAATACCCTGAGGTTTTTCCTGTCGGTTTTTATTTTCACCACGGCTTCAATCACCTCAATCAAAATCGGGCCCTCGCCAACATCAAGCTGCTGCGCTGTTCCGTCATCGTTGAATTTAAACTTGCTGTTGGTATTTTCTGCCCTGCCCACTGCCGTCAGCAGCATGTTCCCTGAGCTGTTTATCGGATCATCTGTAAGAGAGCTGATTGCAACGGTTGCAAAATCATTTTTAACTTCAATACTCATATCTTTCAGTTGAATCTCCCCTTCCTTTCCTGTGAATCCGTAAACCGCTTTTGTTTTTGGGGAATCCACCCAGCCGATTTTTTTATCCAGATTTCTGTAAAGTTCTTCCGTGTCTGAGAGCACTTCATTTTCATTGTCTTTAAAAATTGACTCATCTGTTTGAATGACAATATCTCCTTTAGGCGTCAGTCCTTGAAGCGCTGTTTCCACCCGGTGCTTTTCGGCAACCAAAGGCATCGCTTTGCCCGGCCCGGAGAAAAGATCAGCCGGTTTCACGCTGACTGTTTTATTTGCCGGTTTCACATCGCCCCTTCTGCATATAAGCGCAGCATGATAAAATAAACCAAATTTGGCAGGGTCATTAAATGTGTCGAAAGCGCCCCCTCTATAATATACACCATTCAATGCCTCAGCGGTAATTGGTTTACCAATCATATCCACGTTTTCATCCAGCGAATATCTGTAGGTGTGAATGGTAGCGCCGCCCCACCCCTGAAAGGCAATAACCGATGCCATCAATACAGAACTTTCTGCCCTCCATTCATTGGGCCAGACATTATCCCACTCGGAAATAAAGAAAGGTTTATTCTGAACCCTGTAATATGCAAGCGCCGGAATCATATTCCCTTTGCTGCCTGTCATGGAACGATTCATAAATTTACGGCTGCCATCGCGCCACAGTCCGAAATCGTAAAAATAGGCATGTGAGTCGGTAAAGTCGCATACAGCCTGTGCTGTGAGATGTGCTGCATTTCTTGTCCAGTTCGTCCCTGCAATTGGTATTTTAACTCCTATGCTGCGCATGTGGGCAATCATCTCATTATAGTAATTTGAAGTAACCTCAATGAAAAACTTCTGAATGTTAATGTCTTTTTTATCAAAAGATAACTTCTCTTGTCCCACTTTTATGTTATTCCTTTTTGCCCAGTCCCTGTAGAGGTTTTCAAGTTCAGTACGATAAGGCTCAGCAGCTACATTTTGCGACCATAAATCATTTTCATTGGTAATCTCCGATAATACAAATACAGGATCATCCTTATAAGCAAGTTTTGTATAAGGATTAATGTGCGTCCATAATTCATGATTGTATTTCTTCTGGAGTGCAATCAGTTTTCTGCTGAATGTTGTATATGGCCTGGCGGCATCAATTAATTGATCAACTGCATCTACACCGTCACCCGTTTTAAATCTGCGATAGGTCAAAAGATCAAGATATACATAAATACCTTCTTTTTTCAGGCAATAAATCAAATAATCAAACCTGTCAAGGCTTTCAGGATCGAACGATTGGGTGTTGTCTGGATTTTTACCCCTGCTGAACTGAAAGATATTCGGAGTGGCCCACTCACCATCCATCTGATGGAACCTCACAATATTCACCCCAATCTTTGCCAGACGCCGGGCAACTTTTTCGCTGTGGTCATGTGATGGAAAACATTGTGCACTGTTAAAGCAGGTTCCCCAAAACCTTGCCTCAGTCCCGTCCTCAAACATAAATTTGTCTTCAACAGCTTTTAAAAAACCATGCTTCCCTGCTGGTTTTTCATTGGCATAAACAAATGAAAGGTCAATGGGCATGTCATCCCAGGGCAAAGTATAGGGTATTGTTTTCTTGCCCTTTAACCCGCTATCAGGCTGAGGAAAAAACTTACTGCTTTGGCATGGTAACTGAATTGCGACAAGAAGCATCCCGATAACACACATTCTGATCAGAAATGAAATTTTTAATGTGGTTTTCATAATAGATAAATTATTTTTTATTAAAATTTTAATTTTGGTTGATACGAAATCAGTCTTTATAAATTTTTTCACCAAATCAGGAGCAATGCCGGAACACAATCATTCCCCCATTACCTGAACCTGGCAAACTCTTTTTCTGCCTCGCAGCT
>CAZVAD010000217.1:0-2435 GCA_964624645.1 uncultured Mariniphaga sp. | reverse complement strand
TTCAGTCACCTAATTGCTTTATTTTAAATCTTTCAAACTCTGCCGGCAGATGTTCCTTTTCAAAAATAGTTTCAATTTTCTGAACAATTTCCGGATGTTGGGCAGAGACATCATATTGTTCCCGGATGTCCTCTTCCAGGTTGTAAAGATGGACTTTCAGGCTGTCTTTAAATATATTTTTGCGTATCCCTTTCCAATTTCCAAGGCGCACTGCCTGTTGCCCGCCTGAGGCAGGAAATTCCCAGTATAAATATTCATGTTTTTTTTGATTGTTTTTCCCTAAAAGAGTTGGTAAGAAACTGATGCCGTCAATATCTCCTTCCGGTTTCACTCCGGTGATTTCACACAATGTTGGCAAAACATCATATTGTGCGGAGAGTAAATCAGTTTCCGTGCCGGGCTTGATTTTTCCCGGCCATTGCGCAATCATCGGAACGCGTATGCCGCCTTCATTCAAGTTGGCCTTTCCCCAGCCCTGTTCACTTTTAAAAGGTTTGGCGCTGTCAAACCAGGGAGAATCTGTTCCTCCGTTAAATGTCGGTCCGTTATCGGAAGTAAACAGGATAATCGTATTGTCATATAATCCCAGTTCCTTTAGCGTTTTAATAATCTCGCCAACCTGCTCATCAAAATAGGAAACCATGGCTGCATAGGTTGCATGCGGATAACGGCAGGGAAAGTAGTTTTTATCTCCTGTATATGGCTCTTCGTTCCCAAATTTGTTCACATAATAGTCTACCCATCGTTTGGGCGCCTGCAGCGGAACATGCGGAACCGGATTGGCAAAATAGAGAAAAAAAGGTTCGTCTTTACTCTCTCTTATGAAATGAATCAGTTCCTTCTGCATGAGCTCCGGTGCATATTCAGTGAGCCAGTAATCCTTGTATGAATCCGGGTTGTACGGGTCAGCACCTTCTGGGAGTTTTGTATTGGGTGGAACCATTTTATTGTTGAGTGGTACTTTCTCTGTGTTTTTCCATAAATGCACAGGGAAATATGTATGTGCCTGTCGCTGACAGTTATAACCAAAGAAAAAATCGAACCCCTGTTTGTTCGGAATGCTTTCGGTGAGCGGCCCTCCAAGCCCCCATTTCCCAACAATACCGGTTTTGTACCCGGCTTGTTGCAACAAAGTGCCGATGGTCTGCGTCCCGGGTTTCATCGGCCTTTGCCCTTCCAGACTCGGGTCTTTAGCCATAGCTTCAAAACTCCACACATCTCCACGATCAGCCCACTCGTCATTTCCCCTGATTTGTGCATGCCCTGAGTGCATGCCGGTGAGCAGCATACAGCGGGCTGGGGCACAAACCGGAGAACTTGAATAATGCTGAGTAAAACGAATTCCACTTTCAGCCAGTGCATCAATATTGGGAGTTTCAATTTTTTCCTGACCATAGCATCCCAATTCCGCATACCCTAAATCATCGGCTAAAATAAATATTACATTTGGACTCTGAGATTTGCTTTTTTCATTATTATGTTTGCAAGAACCTAATGCAAAAAATAAGAAGAAGACGAGAACTAACTTTTCTTTATTTGGTTTCATTAATCATTTTTTATGTAAAGAAATCTACCAGAGTAAATATTAAAAGAAAGAATCTAATTTCCTGTTTCCAAAAGCCTTACTTTGTAAACTCTCATATTTGGAAAACTCAACTTGCCGGATGGATTATGAAAGCTGACATGATAAGTCCACCAACTCTCTTCAGGAACAGTATAAACAAAGCGGCCTGATTTATTCATATTCAGACTTTTAATATTTGCAGCATCAGGGAACCCTTCAATTTTATCAAATCTGGTTTGATTCAAATCAAAAATCCATGTGCCTTCGTGTTCGGAAATAAAAAGATGATTTCCCTCCGGATGCATCATCAAATCATGTCCGCCGGTACCCGGAAGTTTCCACTCCTTTTGTAGTTGTAGTTTTGTATTATTCTGAATTTTATATTCCCGTAAGATGTCGTAGCCCAAGGAAAATAGCGAATTTCTTTTCTCATCCCATACAACACCATGTGCAAAATAAAGAGTGTCTGTGTCCAATAATCGGGCAGGTTGGGTTTTGTCAAATAGCATCAGTTTGTTTCCTTTGGGATTCAACGATGCAGCAGCGATAATTTTATTTTCAGGTAATAATTCAATAGAATGGGCATTGGGTACATCTGCAAGAAAAATTACCTTTTTATCACTTATCGAAACTATTGCAACAGCTCCGCCTGAAGAAGAAATCATCAGTTGTTTGCCATCCGGCGTTGGTTTACAGTCGTCTATTGAATTGAATTTCCGCGTGCGGTATTCAAACGGAAGGTCATTGGCAAGGTGTGCATCCCAACTCCAAACAATTTGAGGAACAGAGTCATTCCCTTCCGGATATTCAACCATTAGCACTTTGCTGTCACCACAAACCAGGATTAATTCATTTGAATCAGAAGATTCAG
>CAZVAD010000216.1:0-2466 GCA_964624645.1 uncultured Mariniphaga sp. | reverse complement strand
ATTTTTTTTCTGATTTAAAAACTTTTCTGACCGCTTCAAGATAACCGTATTTCCAAGTGGTGTCCGGTTCGAGATAACTGCCTTCAGACCACTCGTTCCAGGCATTTATGGTTACCATTTTAGGCTCAATATCATTCTCATCAATAAAATTTCTGGCTTTCAGCAGGTATTTCTCAAACTTGTGCGGTGTTGAATTGGTGATATAACCTGCTTTGAACGGGAAACGTGGATTGGCATCCCAGCTTACCGTCACATTCGGAAAATAGGTTATGGAAAAATCATTTCTGAAATCATCCCACATTGTTGTGGATGAATCACCCCAGATTTCAAAGTCACCATCAGGATTTTGGAGGTGCGCCCAACAATAATTTGTAAGGCTTTTGAAACCGAAATAATCCAACACCTCGTTTTGACTTTTGATGGTATCGCCGGGAACTCCTTCAATTTCTGATGGTAAGGCATTCCATAATATACTTTGCAAATGTAATCCGGGGAAACCGGCTTCTTTGGTTTTCTGTGTGAAATAATCCAGCGCTTCTTTGGTCTTCTCTGCTCCGCCCAGGCCGTTAATCAGCGTATTTAACTCATAAATGCAAAAAACGGGTTCTCCGTCAATTTTCAAATAGGAAGGCTGCTTAAAATATCTGGATATTATCCTGTCCGCCACAATGTCAAATTGCTGTCTGTTAACGCCTCCCTCCCAATATACTGAATCAACCCGTGGGTTTTTTACATCCCAGTAAGTTGTGGCATCATGATTTGCCCACATGATGTAAAAGTTCATCCGGTCATTGTTTGCCTTCAGAAAACCGTCATTGATGCATCTTTCAAGAAATGGCTTTTCTTCAAACCAATACCAGTCAAAAATAAAGGTGTTTACTCCATATTCGAGAGCGGTATTTATTTTTAAATCCATATCCGCAGGATTGGCTTCATCTAAATATCCCCATAATGGAACTTTGGGTTGTTGGTGCCCTTCTTCTTTTGGAACAGCGTTATAGATTATTTCCCACTCTCCTTTTTTATCCGGAAAAAGGAACTCTGAGCGTGGCTCATAATGATAAGCCGGCCAATAAAAAGCAGCCACAATATATTCGTCATTTCTCTTTTCATCTTGTCTCTGAGATGAATTTGTGCAGTTTGTTTGAGTAAATAAAACGGCAATGGCAATGAATGAAAATAATCTGTTCATAATTATAATTGTTTAAATTTTAACCCTCTCCACTTTCACCGGCCCAAACAATCCTGATGGCTGCAACCTGCTATCTTTGTTGTAGGGATTGACTAAGCACCAGATTGTGCATTCATTTTCCGGAAGATTCATGTCGCCGATGATGCGGTTCATCCAGTTGTTGACCACCTGAACTTCAAGGGTGTTTTCTCCTTCTTTAACAAAAGGTGTAATATTTACACGATAAGGAAATGTCCAGGCGCCACCGGCATATTCTCCATTAATATAAACTTTGCCCATTGATGTGAGGTTGCCCAAATCAATTGTAATTTCTTCATCGGTATCAACTGTCTCTAAATTGAATTTATTTTGATACGATGCGGTGCCGGAGTAGTATTTTATGCTGTGGTCATCGTTTATTGTCCAATCTGTCAGTTCGTCAAAGGATACGGGAGAAGCAGGCCCGCCAAAATCGGCATCAAAAGTTACTGTCCAGTTGTTGTTCAGTTCTGTGATTAATTGTGGAGCAGGGTAGTTTGCTTCGATACCGGATGTGCTGGGCTTTGTTTTCACTTTGCTTCTGAAAACTATAAATGCACTTTCGTAGGGTGCTAATTTCAGAGGTACTGCTGTGCTGTTTTGTGTAAATTCAAAAGCGGGCAGAATCCTTGTATTTCCGTTTGTGGCATCCCATAACTCAGGCTGCTTGTTTTTTACCCTGAACTCCGGGGTAACAATTTGTTGTTTATCCGTTTGATTGGAAACAAAATAAATTTCTGTTCCATCTTTCAAGGTACGGTGTCCGTAATGGATGGAATGGTCTTCGGGCAGTCTGCAATCGGGAATTAGACCAATCAAATCAAAAGCTTCTTCCATGCTCATGTTGTTCAGAATCATTCCTTTGCCGTACGGACGATGTTTCACGTTTGTACCGTCAACATCTCCCCAAAGTTCTGCTGCCATTTGAGTGATTTGCCGGTCAGCTTCCGGTTGATTTTGTAAACTGGGTGAGCGTGTGGGCGCGGGTCCCAATACCACGGCGCCTTCACTGACTAACTTGCTGATTTTTTCCAACAGTTCAGGACGCATAGTCTCCTGTTTTGGAAGCACCAAAATCCGGTATTGTGTCCCGTGTGGCAGAGTCAACAGTCCGTTCTTCACGGTCATGTCCCGCTCAATCACTTCGGCATTGATGTAGTCAAACTGGTATCCCACAGGTAGTTTCGGATCGGTAATGCCGGTCATTTTGGGCGTATCTTCTCCAATAAAATAGGCTGCATCAGCAACGTTTAGTC
>CAZVAD010000215.1:0-2478 GCA_964624645.1 uncultured Mariniphaga sp. | reverse complement strand
ATCGGCTTCTGGATTGTGTCTCAGGGTATTAATTAGCTGTAAATTACTTGGTTTTCAGTATTTTTCTTCAAAAAATTCAGAAACTTTCTGATGTTTCAAATGTTTTATACAAAAAATTGAAACATTGAGATGAAAAAGATAATAGTTATAGGATGTGGGTTTGGGGGATTACAATTTGTAAAGCATCTGAAAAAGGGCAAGTACGATATTCTGATTATTGACAAAATCAATCATCATCAGTTTCCTCCGTTGTTTTATCAGGTGGCTTCATCACAGATTGAACCGTCCACTGTATCGTTTCCTATCCGTAAAATTTTCAATAACAGAAAAGATGTCAGAATCCGGCTCGGAACAGTAAATGCTGTCAACTCAGCTGAGAAAACAATTGACACGTCAATCGGAACATTTTCTTACGATTATTTGGTGATAGCTACCGGTTCGCGTACCAATTTTTACGGAAATACCCAGGTTGAAGAAAATGCTCTGGGATTAAAGTCAACTTATCAGGCAATCAATGTCAGGAATTACATTCTCATGAATTTCGAGAAATTGCTGTACGAAAGTGATAAGGAAGGCCTGTATAATATTGTTATTGTTGGCGCGGGAGCAACAGGAGTGGAAATGGCGGGCGCATTCATGGAGATGAAAAAAGAAGTTCTTCCGTCAGACTATCCGAATATTGATGCTGAAAAGGTCAATGTCTATCTTCTTGAAGGCGGACCGAACACACTGATGAATATGAGTGCTTTTTCGCAAAAATATTCTGAGAAGTATCTTCGGAAAATGGGCGTTATTCTGAAAACCAATGTGTTTGTCAAGGATTATGACGGTGAAAAAATCACATTGAATAATGGGGAAACCATTCGCACGAAAAGCGTAATCTGGTCGGCAGGAATTACTGCAAATGCCATTGACGGAATTCCTGAAGCATCCATTGTGCACGGCGGAAGAATCAAAGTGGACCGGACAAGTCAGGTGCAGGGACTGACCGATGTTTTTGCCGTGGGCGATGTTGCTTACATGGAAACCGAAAAATATCCCAAAGGTCACCCGCAGGTGGCCAATGTGGCCATCGGACAGGGAAAAAGACTGGCCAGAAATCTTCAGAAAGCCATTGCGGGCAAAAACCGGCAAAAACCTTACATCTACAGAAATCTGGGAACCATGGCAACTGTTGGCAGAAATAAAGCGGTGGTTGACCTTCCTTTTGTAAAGTTTAAGGGAAGATTTGCCTGGCTGGTCTGGATGTTTCTTCACCTGATGCTCATCCTGAGTGTGCGAAACCGGCTCATTATTTTTATTAACTGGGCATGGAATTATATCACCAGGAATAATTCCTTGCGCCTGATTCTGAAAGCTCAGGATTGATTATTTTTTGTTAATCACAAATTTCTTCTTTATTTTCTTCTCTTGAATTCTTATGGAATTCAATAAAGGACAAAAACGTATTGTTTTGATATTCACTTTATTGAATTTTGTCAGGTAAGCTCTTTTTTGTAATTTTATAGCTTCTTGTTGAATCTCAGATTGAAAATCTGAGATACTTTGTAGCATAAAAAACAAAAAATCATGAAAACAAAATCTCTGCTTTTTAATCTTTTAGCCGTTGCATTGCTTTTTGCATGTGACAAAACCAACGAAGTTCCGTTAAGCTCTGAAAAAGAGCTGCTATCCTTTAAAATTGAAAGTGCTGCTAACAGCACCCCACTCGAAGAGACAATCGAAGGAATTATTGATCAATCTGAAATACAACTGATCATTCCGGCTGAAATTGATGCGACAAAACTCATCGCTACATTCACGCATTCCGGCAAAATGGTTTTTGTGGGATCAGAACAACAGGAGTCGGGAGTTACACCCAATGATTTCACAGAACCGCTGATTTATACTGTCCGGGCAGAAGATGGCACCGAAAAAGAGTATAAAATTACGGTTGACTGGCTGGTAAAGCCCAATACCGACATACCTCATTTTTATATCACCACTGATGAACAAGCAGTGATTGATTCAAAAAAAGATTATGTTACAGGCGATCTTGTGATTGAAGGGAACGATGAATTTGAAAACTTTCAGGGCAGGATGTCGATTCGGGGAAGAGGGAATTCAACCTGGGCTTTACCTAAAAAACCCTATCGGATAAAACTGGACTCGAAAGCTTCATTGCTTGGTTTGCCTGCTGAAAAGAATTGGATTTTGCTGGCTAATTATCTTGATCACAGCCTGATGTGCAATGCAGTGGCAATGAAAACAGGGCAGCTTCTGGAAATGCCTTTTACGCATCACATGATTCCGGTTGATGTGACACTAAACAATGAATATCAGGGGAATTATATGCTCACCGAGCACAAGGAGGTGCGGGAGAGCCGTATTAATATCGGCGATGATGGTACGCTGCTGGAACTGGACGTATATTTTGATCAGGATCCCTGGCAGTTTTATTCCCGGAATTATGCTCTTCCTGTGATGGTTCAGTTTCCA
>CAZVAD010000214.1:0-2487 GCA_964624645.1 uncultured Mariniphaga sp. | reverse complement strand
CAACCTGCCGTAAATCAGCAACTATAAACTGTTTGCAATCGAGCTCTATTCCGCCTGTCCCAATCCCCAGGATTTGTTGGCTTTCGGACCCATTTCAAGAACCAGCTTTCCACCGTTGATAACGTCTTCGTGCGTAATCAGGTGCGTGTCAAGCGTTTTTCCGTTTAAGCCAGCAGACTGGATGTATTTATTTTCAGGCGATGCATTTTTCGCTGTGATTTCAAAGGTTTTGCCGTTGCCCAAATCAATGGAAACTTTGCTGAACATCGGGCTTCCGATGGAATATTCGGATACTCCGGGCGTTACGGGATAAAATCCCATGGACGAAAAGACCACAAAAGATGACAAACCGCCGCCGTCTTCATCTCCGGGAACGCCCATCAGGTCATTCCGGAACCACTCATGCAGCAGCTTACGGATACGTTTCTGGGTTTTCCAGGGATGCCCCGCATAGTTATACAGATAGGGTATGTGCAGCGAAGGCTCATTGCCCATTGTGAATTGCCCCACGTTGCCGGTCTGGTCGGGCAGTTGGGCATAAAATTGATATTTCTGCCGGCCAAGCGGTTCCGTGAAAGTGGCGTCAAGATTCTTCACAAACTCTTCATTTCCGCCCATTAGTGCAATCAAGTCCGGAATGTTGTGCTTCACATCCCAGCGGTAAGTCCATGCATTGTTTTCATCGTAATAATCACGCGCCCCCACTCCGCCGGAGAACCTGTAATCAAACGGTTCAATGAATTTTCCGTTTTTGTCTTTCGGATGAAAAAATTTTGTTTCTTCATTGAACAGTTTACGGTAATTCAGTGCGCTTTTCCCGAAATATTCAGCATCTGCGGCCTTTCCCAATTCTTCCGCAAGCTGCGACAGACACCATTCATCGTAAGCAGTTCCGAGCGTTACAGCAACCGCCTGGCGGCGTTCAAACGAATGCACTTCGGGGATGGTTTCCTTTTCGCCCTCGTACAGCGCAGGAATGTAGCCATGCTCCCTGTAAAATTGCTCCAACTCGCCGGCAGGTTTCCCCGACCAGGGAGCCAATGTCTTTTCGGTGATTGCGCCTTTGCACGCTTCGTATGCCCGTTCCAGATTAAAATTTGCCAGCCCTTTCCTGTGCGCATCAAGCACGGTTGCCACTCCGTGATTGGAGTTCATCCGGCGGCCATCACCGGTGATATCCGGGAAATTGGGCCACCAGAGGTTTTCCATCTGTTCTGACATCAGCAAAAATGAATGTAAAATATCCTCCTCCTGCCCCGGGTCTAACACAACGCGCAACGGATGGTGAGCCAGGTAGGAATCCCATATCCAATCATCGGTATAGAACGGACGGCCCTGGTCGTCATGCACTTTTCTGTCAAACGGACTGTAGTACCGGCCATCTTCCGAAACGCAGACCGGGCGCTCATAGTAGCGGTAAAGCGAAGTGTAGAAAACAGTTTTTTCATTTTCGGTTCCGCCTTCCGTTTTGATTTTTCCAAGCGCATCATTCCAGAGCTCCCGCCCTGTTTCCTGAAGCCGGGCAACCGTTTTTCCGGCCACTTCACGTTCCATGTTGGCTTTTGCCTGCGCTTCATCGATGAATGAAATGCCGTAATACACCATCAGCTTTTTGGTTCCCTCTGGATACTTCAAAACCAGACAGGCATTTCTGCCTTCCGCATTTGTGTTTTCTGAAAGTCCTGATGCACCAAGCTGCGCGACCTGCCGGGGCAATTCACCGGGCGCCAGATACACATATACTTTGGTGTTGTTATCAATGGTCTGGTAGCCGCTGAGCGCCTTTCCGTCCCAGCTCAGTTTACCGTTTTGCGAGTTGAGTATCACGTAGGAAGGGGCATCGTTTTCAAATTGAAATTCATAGGCGGCAGACTGGTGCGATACGCCAAAGTCAACCTGAATGTTCAGTTCATCCAGGTAAACCGACCAGGAATAAGGGGTGAGCTTTTCCTGATCGTACCGGAGCGGGAACACCGGTTTCAGTTCGCTTTCATCTCCCTGAAACGGACTCAGACTGAACGCCGGAGCGCCTCTGTGACTGGTGATAATCAGCGGGAAACCATTTATCTGAATTTCTGAAAATTCACGGCGTGCGGGATGAACGCGCAAGAAGCTGTTTGGCAGATGAACCGTCGGAAAAGTGGGCACAAGCAGGTGGCTGATATTTCCGATATAGGGATTTACAAAATCAACCGGCTCACCGGATGTGCCAGGAATTTCCTGTTTTGAAACCATACAGGATGTTACAAATAAAAAAGCCAGTGCAAAAAAAGTTGTTTTAAATATTATTTTCATTGTCATTCTGAAATTTATGCAGTATAAATCTTTCTTTTTTCAGCATCAAAAAAAGTTTTCTTTCCTGTTTCGTATGATTTCATGGCCATCAGTACCGCCACGGCATGTTGATAGCCGGCTTCAATCGGGGCAATGGTTTTGGTGTTTTCGCGGATGCACTGCAGCCAGTTGAGAAAATGGTCGGGGACTTCA
>CAZVAD010000213.1:0-2511 GCA_964624645.1 uncultured Mariniphaga sp. | reverse complement strand
TTTGTGGAGATTTCTCCCTGCGATACCAATGACTTTCTTTCTTCCATATAAATAAGGTTGTAATGCAGGGCGGCTATGCCACCCTGCATTGCAACCAAAACCTCAAAAGTCAAGAGTCCTTTCGACCGCAGGGAGAAAGATTTCTAAAGTGCAATTAGTCAGTAAGTTGAAATAGTTTTTTGAAGAATATGTGCGGATATTTATTTTAATTTTTAACGGTTTTTGGAAAAAACAAATTGCTAAAATTACAACCAAAACCTCAAAAGTCAGGGATCCTTTCGATCGCAGGGAGAAATCCTTCTAAAGTGCAATTAGTCAGTGAATTGCAATAGTATTTAGGTTTTCGTAAGGATGTTCATATATTTTTAATGGGGTATATTTATGCTTTTTCAGCTTTTGTCATTAAAATACCAAGATTTACAAAATAAAAAAAAACTACTTTCTGGAATGAATTTCCAGCGCTGTTCCTGATGCTTTCAGATAGTCTGTCAAATCGCTCAGATCATAAAACGGCAGACTGCCGGGAACGGCATGAAATGCTGCTGCCGGATTGTAGTGCTCCGTTTTGACCAGTTCCATTACCTGACCGGGGAAATCCCAAAAAGTGATTTTCTCAAAAGGATTGCTCAGCATGGCAAAATGCAGTACCGCCGATGCTGCGTCTCCCTGTACCACTGCCTCCGGTCTTTTGTTCAGAAACCGGTGGTCGCTTTTTATGAATTGAATGAGCAGATCAATGGCTTCAGCCTGAATTCCGGGAATGCTTTTCCCGGCAAGGTTGGCACCGAAAGTATAATTGAATGGAATTTTTGCAATCACTCCATCGCCCGAAAATTCGGGGTCGTTTAACTCTCCGATACCCGGCAAATCGGCTGCAATGACTGTTTTTCCCAAATTCAGCAATTCCCTGAGCTGCTCACTTTCAAAGATTTCACTTTTCCCTCCGGGATGAAACCAGACCACGGGATTGCCATTGCCAACTTTGGAATTTTCAATCACATAAACCGGAAGTGCATAATCTTTTTTGCTGTTTTCCAGAAAATATTTTTTCACTTCCGCATCATCCTGTTGAAATTTTCCGGTGTAAACAGCTGCGGTGAGTTTCCGCTCCGGGTGAATCCCGGCGGTTTGCAACGCTTTTTCTTTCAGATTACCGGCAGAAACTGGCTTTTTTTGCAAATATTTCTGATTCAGGCTGAAAACGGTTTCGCAGTGATAGGATGTGCCAATTTGTCCGGTTGGCGTTACCCACAACTCTTCCGGCGTGAAAGGCGTGGTTTCAGAATCTTTGCTGTCGCCCGGGTTTTTCAGATGTTTCTGAAAGAAAGCATACAGCGCTTCCCGGTTGCTTTTTGTGGATTCATGCACTCCGAAATCTTCCACCATTTGAATATTTTCCGGCTTGCCGAATGCAGAATAGGATTTTTGCACTTCGGCAAAGGTTTCGCGTGCACCCTGAATGCTGAAAAAATCATGCGTGGTGGTAATCATCAGTGTTGGTTTTGGTGCCCTGCTATGGATAAAATCCGCATGGTCAAATCCATTGGCGATGGCGTTGTATGGATTCTGCTCTGCATCTTGCGGGCCGATGGATTGGAGCAGTCGCCTGAAACTGGTGATGTAACATTCGGGGGCAGCCGCATAAATCCGTTCGTCGCAGGCGGCAATCTGCGCAGTTTGGGTTCCGCCGCCGGAGCGGCCTGTCATGCCGATGCGTTTCATATCCACCTCCGGGCGGGTTTCCAGGTAGTCGAGCACCCGGATTCCGTCCCAAATAAAATAATCGGTCAGCGAAGTTCCCGTGAGCAAAGCCTGCACGCCGGCAAAGGAGTGCTCTTTGGTCGGGCCGCCGACTTTTGATTTGCCCGTTTCTGCATCGGGGTATTGCAGGCGTTCACCCTGCCCGATGGGATCGAACGCCAGCACAATGAATCCCTTGTCCACAAGATTGAGAATGACCTGCTGGTAGGTCTCACTCCGAAAGCCAAGCTCAGTGTGCCCGCAGGCATAGATGACGGCAGGAGCAGGGTTTTGCCTTTTTTTCGGAAGAAAAAGTCCGGCAGTAACGTAAAATCCCGGATGCGATTCAAAACGCACCTTTTCCACCGTGAAGGTTTCCCGTTCAAGTGTGCCGGTTGTAATGGCATTCAGCGGTGTTTTGGTGAACTTTTCCAGAGGGTCACAAAGCACGGATTTCATCTCTTTCTGGTGGGCAGCCCAGTCGGCAGGAGATTGAAAACGGGAGATTTTTTCTTCTCTTTTATCCAAAAGCCGGAATGCTTCATCGGTGATGATTTTATATAAAGCACGGTGGTTGTCCTGATAGGTCAGCCACTTACGTTCGCCGCCCTGATTCCGGTAAAAAACCGAAGTTGCAGGTTCCTGGGAAAAAAGAGAGAGTGCCCAAAACAACAGGACGATGGAGAAAATTGATTTTATATATTTCATTGTGAAGCGATTAAAATTTTACAAGGTTTCTTGAATTCCTGAAAGTTAGACAATATTTTCCAG
>CAZVAD010000212.1:0-2569 GCA_964624645.1 uncultured Mariniphaga sp. | reverse complement strand
AATTTCAGCAGAAGTTCGATAAAACGGGTAAACAGCCCGGGTTTCAGGATAATCGGAAAAAGGAGGCCAAAAACAGCGCCTAAAAAATGGGCATCATGCGCAATATTGTCCGTTCTGCGCTTCACCATATGGTATGAATAAATGAGATAAGCCGCACCAAAAACAATCCCGGGAATTGGAATAATGGCAAAAAGATAGAGTACTTCCCAGGGATTCAGAAAAATGAAAGTGAACAGCACGGCAGAAACTGCGCCTGATGCACCCACGGCATTATAAAAATAGTCATTCCGGTACTTTATCAGGCTCCAGATATTTGAAAACAGAATTCCTCCGATATAGAGCATCACAAAGTAAAAATCGGCTCTGTTCCCGAAAAAATAGCTGAAATAGCTTTCAATATTTTGCCCGAAAAAGTAGAGAACAAACATATTTACAATCAGATGCGTCCACCCAACATGTATGAAAGCATGGGAAAACAGCCGGTAGTATTGTTTCCGGTGAAAAACCTGCGCCGGGTTATACTGAAGCTTTTCCATAAGCAAAACATTATGAAAAGCCAAAAAAGAGACTATAACGGTGATTCCGATTATCAGATAGGTAATCATCAGTGTAAAATTTTGTAAATCATTTCTTTTTGCAAATCTCCCGGATTGGCAAATGTGGAAGCACCCACGCCTTTGCTTTTCAAATCATATTCACGAAGAATTCCAATAATTTCATAAAGCTCTGTCGGATTGTATCTTCTGGATGCTGCTGCGATTTTTTTGGCATAGAACGGATGAAGGTTCATTGCGCTTCTGATTCCCTCGTCTGACTTGTTTTCCAAAAAGTGGCATGCAAAAAGTCTGGAAAAGTAGCCAAACAACGTGGAAATCGTTTTTTGTACGGGGTGTTTTTGCGGATTGGAACCGAAGTAATTTATGATTCTGTTGGCTTTGAAAACATTCCTGCTTCCTAAGGCATCCTGCAGTTCAAACAGATTAAAATCCTTGCTCAGTCCGATATTTTTCTCAATATGTTCGGGGGTTATCCTGTTTGTATCCTTAACGGCAATGACAAGTTTATTCAGCTCATTGGAAACCACGCTCAGCTCAGTGCCTAATGAATCGGTTAAAATCTGGCTTGCCTGTGGGGTTATGGTATAGCCAAACGGTTTTAAATATTGCGAAACCCATGCAGGAATCTGGTTCTCATACAGCTTTTTGGTAGTGAGAATCACTCCGTTCTGGCTGATGAACTTAGCCAGTTTTGAACGGCCATCTATTGTTTTATATTTGTAATTGAGCACCAGAATTGTGGAAGCCAGCGGTTTTTCCGCGTAATGCATCAAATCTTCAACCTTTTTCAGGCTTTGTGCTTCTTTTACAATAATTACCTGTTTTTCCGACATCATCGGAAACCGCAATGCGGTTTCTATAATCGTTCTTTCATCGGTATCCTTCCCGTAAAAAATAGTCTGGTTAAATCCTTTTTCAGCATCGGTGAGCACATTTTTTTCAATGTAGTTTGAAACCTGGTCAGCAAAAAAAGGTTCCTCTCCCTGAAGCAGATAAATCGGGTGGTACACCTTTTTTTTCAGGTTTTTCATAATGTCATCGAACTGCATATCAGAATCTTAAGTGTTTGACGGAGAGACCATTGTTTTTTATTTCAAGCAGGGCATCGATCCCGGTCTGTATGTGCGCATCAACAAACTGAAGCGTTACCAGTTTATCGCTTTCGGTTGTTTTTACGCCGGCAGAAATCATGGGCTGATCGGATACCAGCAGCAAAGCCCCGGTGGGTATTTTATTGGCAAATCCGGCAGTGAACAAGGTTGCCGTCTCCATATCAATAGCCATTGCCCTTGTTTTTTTAAGATATTCCTTGAACTCGGCATCAAATTCCCAAACGCGCCGGTTGGTGGTATAAACCACCCCTGTCCAGTAGTCCCTGCCGTTGTTGCGCAGCACGTGCGACACTGCCCGGTGAATATTAAACGCCGGCAGCGCCGGCACTTCCGGCGGCAGATAATCGTTTGATGTCCCCTCATTCCGGATGGCAGCAATAGGTAAAATAAAATCTCCCAGCTGATTATCCACTTTCAAACCTCCGCATTTGCCAAGGAAAAGTACACCTTTGGGCATGATTGCACTCAGCAGGTCCATGACGGTTGCCGCGTTGGGACTTCCCATGCCAAAATTGATGATTGTGATTCCGTTGGCCGTAGCGCTTGGCATATTCCTGTCGCGGCCATGAATCTGAACACCAAAACGCTCTGAAAACTTTTCCACATAGTTGGCGAAATTGGTGAGCAGAATATACTCTCCAAAATTTTCAAGGTTCATTCCGGTATAACGGGGAAGCCAGTTTTCAACGATGTCTTTTTTTGTTTTCATCAAATGCAAATTAATGAAAATTTATTTAATTTTTTTCTTAAAAACACAGATTTGCACAAAATTACATTTTTAACCAAAGTCATCCGATGAATAGCTCCTGAAATTTACCGGCATACCGTTATTTTCCATCTTGCCTGTTGCAAATTCACCGGATGATTAACCCTCAAAATACAGATTACAAACCCACGCCG
>CAZVAD010000211.1:0-2604 GCA_964624645.1 uncultured Mariniphaga sp. | reverse complement strand
CCTCGTCTCAATTCTTTTTGTTCTTTTTATTTTCAATCTCCATGCAAAAGATTATACGGTCAGCTCGCCGTCCGGGAAACTGACCGTAAAAGTTGCCGTAACCGAAAACATCACGTACAATGTTTCACTGAACGGAACAGAAATCATTGCGCCGTCCGAAATTTCAATGACGCTGGATAACGGAACAATTCCCGGGAAAAATACAAAAGTCAGAAAAGCAAAGACCGTATCGGTCAACAACGAAATCATTCCGGTGGTCGCCCGGAAAAATGCCCGGATTCCGGATGTGTACAACCAGCTCACCCTTTCGTTTAAGGATTATTCTCTGCTGTTCAGGGCGTATGACGAAGGCGTGGCTTATCGTTGGGAAATAACTGCAAAAGGCCCGCTGAAAGTGCTGGACGAACTGGCCACATTCACTTTTCCTGCCGACCATAAAGTTTGGTTCCCTGAAGAAGAAAGCATGTTTTCGCATCAGGAACGCGACTACCTTGATGTTAAACTTTCAGAAATCACCCCTGATCGGTTTGCTTCAACTCCACTGCTTGTTGATGCCGGCAATAACATCAAAGTTTTTATTTCAGAATCGGATTTGATAACCGATTATGCCGGCATGTTTTTAAAAGGGAGCAAGGTCAATCCGTACCGGCTCGAAGGCAAATTTGCCGGAGTAGTCCTGGAAGAAAAGCGGTTGACCGACCGGGATATCGAGCCGGTGAAACATGCAGATTACATTGCCGAACTGGAAGGACCGAAAAGTTTTCCGTGGCGGGTGATGATTATTTCGGAGCAGGACAAACAACTGGTTGAATCGGAACTGATTTATAAACTGGCGCCCGAAAATGTGCTGCAGAAAACAAGCTGGATCAAACCCGGAAAGGTTGCCTGGGACTGGTGGAATGCACTGAATATTTACGGCGTGGACTTCAAATCGGGGGTAAACAACGAAACGTACAAATATTACATTGATTTTGCTGCGAAATATGATCTTGATTATATCATCTTAGATGAAGGCTGGTATCATCTGGGCGACATTATGAAGGTGAAAGATGAAATTGACGTTCAGGAGCTGGTAAATTACGGAAAAAACAAAGGCGTTGGTGTCATTCTCTGGGTAGTCTGGAAAGCGGTGGAAGATAAGCTGGAAGAAGCGCTTGACCAGTTTGAAGCCTGGGGAGTGAAGGGAATCAAGATTGATTTCATGCAGCGCGACGACCAGTGGATGGTGAATTTTTACGAAAAAATTGCCCGTGAATGTAGCAAACGGAAATTGCTTGTTGATTATCACGGCGCTTACAAACCGGTTGGCCTCGAAAGGATGTATCCAAATGTACTCACCTTCGAAGGCGCTAAAGGGATGGAAAACACCAAGTGGTCTGAATTACCGGACCCCGATCACAATCTAGTACTGCCATTTATCCGTATGGTGGCCGGGCCGATGGATTATACGCCCGGTGCAATGCTGAATGCCAACAAAGAAAATTTCAGGGATATTTTTGATGCCCCGATGGCGCCCGGAACCCGCTGCCATCAACTGGCTATGTACGTGGTGTATGAAAGTCCGCTGCAGATGCTTTCCGACAATCCGTCGAATTATTACCGCGAACCGGAAGCCATGGAATTTCTGAAAGAAGTGCCGGCAGTTTGGGACGAAACCCGTGTGTTGGAAGCCAAATTGGGCGAATACATTTTAATTGCACGCCGCAAAGATGAAACCTGGTATGTGGGCGCCATGACCAACTGGTCACCGCGCACGCTGGAGCTTGACCTCGGTTTTCTGCCTGAGGGAAGTTATGATTTGCAAATGTGGAAAGACGGCATCAATGCCGACCGCCATGCCGCCGATTTCAAGCAGGAGAAACAGAACGTTGGCCGCTCATCGAAAATGACCATCAATATGGCAGGCGGGGGCGGATGGGCTGCAATAATCAAAAAGTCGGATATTTCGCAAAACGAAAAATGGAAACTGATTTGGGAGGATCAATTCAATGGGAATGAGCTTGATACCACTAAGTGGTCGCTCATTGAGTCTTCGCCTCAGCATTATGACAAATCACCGGATTGGATGAAACACATGATTGCGGATGAATCGGTTTATGCTGTGGAAAACGGAAATCTTTACCTGAAAGGCATCAATAATCCGGGAAATCTGAATGACCCGAGGCCATTTCTAACGGGAGGCGTTGATTCAAAAGGAAAGTTCTCCTTTTTAGAGGGCAAAATTGAAATACGCGCCAAAAAAGAGTGCGGGCAGGGCGCCTGGCCTGCCCTCTGGATGATGCCCGAAGCATCGGTTTATGGCGGCTGGCCCCACAGCGGAGAAATTGACATTATGGAGCATCTCAATTCTGACAGCAACATCCACCACACCGTGCACACCCGTTACACCAATGTGCTGAAAAACACATCCAACCCGCGCAGAGGGATTGGAGATGTTCTGGCCGATGTTACCGACTGGAATATTTACGGTCTGGAATGGTATCCCGGTGTTCTGGTCTGGACAGTCAACGGCGAGGAAACTTTCAGATATCCAAGAGTTGAAGGGTTGGATTCCGAAATGCTGCAATGGCCTTTTGACCAGCCGTTTTATATTATTCTGAGCCA
>CAZVAD010000210.1:0-2610 GCA_964624645.1 uncultured Mariniphaga sp. | reverse complement strand
GATTATCCCGGGCGTTATGACAATATTCATGTCAAGGATATGATTCCCACTGCAGACGGTAAAAGTTTTGAAAGCACCATTTTGGGCGAGGGGCTTATAGGAGCCCGCGAAGTTACCGACTTAGCCAGAAAAATGGGCACCGAGCTTTTTATCATTGAACAGGAAGCCTATCAGGGCAAAGCGCCGCTGGATTGCATGCGCGAAAACCTTGCTGTCATGAAAAAGTGGGGATATGTGGACAAATGATGACGGAGTGGTTCGGTTCGTTGGGTTGGGTTGACGCTGACAAATACTGCGTATGTTGTCAGATCGGGATTAGAATAGTCGAATGAATTTATCCCGGAATAGTTCTGAGAAGAAATAAATTCAGATTGTGAAGACCTTTATTAAAGGTGTTGGATTCTATAAAATACAAATTATACTTCAACCCGTAAATACAGACATTCAGGCTTCCGAAGGATTTTTCAAAGCTCCATGTCCTCAATGGTTGAACTGCCAGTAAAAAACAGACCTTTGGCTGTAGTGTGCATTTCAACAACATTCATAATCACAAAATTGGTGAGTATCTCTTCTGCTTTTTTCCGGGAAATGTGGGCCAGACGAACAAATTTCGGGAAGGTAATTTTACCGTTTTTCCGAAGATAATTCACAAGAAACTTTTCATCATCGGAGTAGGTAAAATGTATTCCCTGACGGCTTTTTTGTTTTTCCCAGATGGTCAGTTGAATCTTGTGTGCCAGAAGGTTCTCGTCTTTGAGGCGTATGTATGCCAGCCATTTTCCGGTTTCATCGCGCGCGAAATGCGGTTTTTTCTCACTGGGCTGCACCCCGATCTCCAACACGGTCTTGCCTTCGGTGTGCCACTGCTTCACCGTGAAATCTATGGGTGGCTTGCTGTAAATTTTTGCGGCAGATTCAACCATATAATATTCTTCATCGGTGCGGATGCCGGCCACCTTGCCGTTGTCCTTCACCCCGATGAGCAGTCTGCCGCCATCGGTGTTGGCAAATGCCACCAGTGATTTTGCAATCTTTTTGGAATCGTTGATGCAAAATTTAAAATCCTGCTGCTGGTGCTCGCCTTCCTCAATCATTTTATACAACTGTATGCTCACGGCGCATGTTCTTTTAACCATTCAAAAGTGATGTAATGATCCGGATTCATGCCCAATTTCCGGTAAACCTGCTGCGCTCCGCTGTTCTGCTTGTCTGCATACAAACGGATTCCTTTCAGGCTGTCGTTTTTCAACACCCGGTCTTTAACATATTCATATATTTTGCTGTAAACTCCTTGCCTCCTGAATCCGGGGATAACATACACCGACTGAATCCATAAAACCGTACCGTTTCGCCAATCACTCCATTCATAAGTTGTGAGGAGTGAGCCAATCACTTCTTCATTCTCCTCAGCCACATAATAAAGCCCTTTGGATGGATCCTCCAAAACGGCGGCCACCCCTTTTTCAACTGTTTCCCGCTCCAGCTCTATTCCTTCTGTCTCTTTGGCCATCGCCAGCTGGAACTCCAGAATGGAAATCAGGTCTTCAAATTTTGCTTCTCTGACTATCATATTTCTTTTTTATCATGCGAAAATAATAATTCTGAATACATTGACCACAGAAAAAAAGAATTATCCCCGTTGAAACGGACAACTTATATTGTTACAAAACAAAACCTTAGCAGTTATTTTAAGTTTTTTATACCATTAATTTTGTTTTGATAATCTGATACTTCTTTGTAGATTTGTTTCTTTTTGAAAAAAGCTGATTTTTAAACAGGAATTTCTTTTTTAGCTGATTAATATTATTCCTCAGATGAGAAGAAGATTCCCACATCACAAAATATAGAAAATATAATTATGACAACTGCTCCCAGGAAGAGAAACAGTGCGCAAAGGCATCGTGTTATTCTGAATGAAATTGAAAAGAAAGGATACGTTACGGTACAGGAAATCAGCAACCAGCTTAACGTTTCTGAAGTAACCATCCGGAAAGACCTGAAACAGCTTGAAGAGCGAAAAATGCTTTTGCGCAGCCACGGAGGAGCCAGCCTGATGAGTTCGCTCATTTATGACCGGCACATTGATGAGAAGGAAAAAATCATGGTGGACGAAAAACTTCGCATTGCCGATGCTGCCAATCTACTGCTAAAAAAAGACGACCGGATAATTATTGCCTCCGGAACGACATTGCTTTATTTTGCGCGTAAAATTTCCATGACTGATCCGATAACGGTGATTACCCCTTCGGTTAAGGTTTCGCTCACGCTTTGCTACAATCCGGGGATTGAAATCATGCAGCTGGGCGGTGGAATGCGCAAAAGTTCGGCAACTGTGATCGGCCCCTATGCCGAGCAGTTCCTGAGCGGACTGATGTGCAATAAACTGTTCATCGGCGTGGACGGGATTGACATTGAGTTTGGACTCACAACCAGTAATCTGGCAGAAGCACACCTGAATCACTATATGCTGGATGCAGCCAAAGAGATCATAGTTCTGGCCGATTCTTCCAAATTCGGGAAGCAGGGGTTCGGGAAAATCTGCGATATTGAGCGGGCACACCACATTATCACAGATAAAAATGCACCACAAAATGTGGTGCAGATTATTCG
>CAZVAD010000209.1:0-2641 GCA_964624645.1 uncultured Mariniphaga sp. | reverse complement strand
TTTTAACCGTTGACACTTCGCCATACTCTTCAAAAATCTCTTTTAAATCTTCTTCAACTACATTGTAAGGAAGATTTCCAACATAAATGTTCATTTGTAAATAAAAAATTAAATTAATAAAACTGGCATTGCAACAAAATGCAAAATTCAGACAATGTGTTGTTCCCGGATTTAGATGAATGACGAAGTGAAGACGTTCAGAAACCAAAAAAATCATGGTGAAAAACTGAAAGGAGAATCGTGCAGACCGCAGAATGCCTTAAACTCTTAAATAAAAAAAGACCAAATTGCTCATTTTCAGGCATCAAGAATACTCATTGTTTTCAGAACACCTTAAATTTGCTTGGCAAAGTTAAATTAAAATTGTAATATTCAAACTTTTAGCGCTTTTTATTTACAGAATTGAAAAAATAATCTTCAAAGGCGCAAAATCGGGTTCATACAATTCCCTGACAGCATCCTTTCAGCTCTTTCCGCAGTTTAATCGTTCGTATTTCTCCATCAGGTCACTGAGCAGAAGAAGAGTTTTCATGTCTTCTCTGGTTTTTTGCTTCATTTCACACAATTCCACAAACAGGTTCAGGGCATCCCTGTAGTCTTCTTCTGTTTTTATCTCAATAACTCTGTGCATATATTTTCAATGTGCATCCAGCCAGTTTGCGGCGTTATTCATTTCAACGATCAGTGGAACTTCAAGGGCAACGGCGTGTTCCATTTCAGTTTTCACAATTTGTTTAACCCTTTCCAGCTCGGGTTTGAAAACATCAAAATCCAGCTCGTCGTGAACCTGCAAAACCATTTTGGTTTGCAAATTCTCACTTTCGAACTGTCTGTGAATGTTAATCATAGCTACTTTTATAATGTCTGCTGCCGAACCCTGAATCGGGGCGTTGATGGCGTTCCGTTCCGCCATGCCACGCACTACCGCATTGGCTGAATTAATGTCATTTAAATAACGTTTCCGTCCTTTAATTGTTTGAACATATCCGTTTTTCGATGCCAAATCAATTTGTTTGTCCATAAATATTTTGATGCCGGGAAAGTTTTCAAAATACCCGTCAATCAATTCTTTGGCTTCGGAGCGGGATATATTCAGCCGTTGCGATAACCCAAAGGCAGAAATGCCGTAAATGATTCCGAAATTGGCTGTTTTCGCTTTTCGCCGCATGTCAGAAGTAACTTCATCTTCAGGAACTTTGTAAATTTTTGCCGCAGTAATTGTGTGAATGTCCTTTCCTTCGTCAAACGCTTTGATCATTTCCCTATCGCCGCTCATGGCAGCCATGATGCGCAATTCAATCTGAGAATAGTCGGCAGAAAGAAAGGTGTGATCTTCATCGGAAGGGATGAATGCCCGCCTGATTTCACGCCCGCTTTCATCACGAATCGGAATATTCTGCAGGTTGGGATTCACCGAGCTGAGACGCCCTGTGGCAGTAATCGCCTGATTATACGATGTATGTATTTTTTTCGTTTTGGGATTCACCAGTTCGGGAAGGGCCTCCACGTAGGTGGAAAGCAGCTTCATCAGACTGCGGAACTCCAGTACCTTATTAATTACAGGATGTTTATCGGTCAATTTAATCAGCACCTCTTCAGCAGTGGAATATTGTTTGGTTTTGGTCCTTTTCACATTGCCGGAAGAAATTTTTAATTTCTCAAAAAGAATCAGTCCAAGCTGTTTGGGAGAGGAAATGTTAAATTCTTCCCCGGCGAGTTCAAAAATCTCTTTTTCAATTTGAATAATTTGTTCCCGGAGTGTAATTGCGTAGTTTTTCAGTTCTGCGGTATCCAGCTTCACACCGGCCTGCTCCATGTGCACCAAAACCGGAACCAACGGCATTTCAACGGTTTCAAACAATTCCCGCATTTCAAATCGGTCCAATTCAGGTTCAAGGGCATCTTTCAGTCTGAACGTGAGGTCGGCGTCTTCACAAGCATAATCGCGCAACTTTTCTTTTGGAACCGAGCGCATATTCATCTGGTTTTTCCCTTTTTTGCCGATGAGATTTTCGGTGGGAATTTTCTCGTAGTTCAGATAAATTTCGCATAGGTAGTCGAGGTTATGTCTCTGTTCGGGCTGAATGAGATAGTGCGCCAGCATGGTATCAAAAAGTTTTCCTTTTACGGCAATGCCGTAATTGCCAAGAATCAGCAGATCATACTTCAGGTTTTGCCCTATTTTCAGCGTGTTTTCATCTGCAAAAACTTCACGGAAATCATTCATTATTTTTTGGGCCTCTTCACGTTTCTTGGGCAACAATACGCAATACGCCTCATGTTTTCTGAATGAAAACGACATACATACAATTTCCGCAGTATGCGGATCCAGGCCGGTGGTTTCCGTGTCAAAGCAAAAGGAACCGGCAACGGAAAGTTCAGCACGAAGGCTTGCGCGCTGCATCTCGGTTTCCACCAGATAATATTGATGGGGCACGGTTTCAATACTTTCCATCGGACTTTCCGGTAGCTGAGCCGTTTCCGCCTCGCCAAATAATGTCTGCTGCACAGCGTTTTCGGGTTTAATGTCAGTCAGATTAAGACGCGATGCAAGCGCTTTGAATTCCAAATCTTCAAACAGCGCTTTCAGCGCATCTTTATTTATTTCGCCGCGGACAAGCTCGTTTTGATTGAATGCAAT
>CAZVAD010000208.1:0-2819 GCA_964624645.1 uncultured Mariniphaga sp. | reverse complement strand
TTTTCAAAGAAAATGTCTTTAAAGTTTTTCATAATTTTTTCGATTGGGTTTTAAAAAATATGTAATTTTGATCCGAAAATATAAACTACTGAAAATTTCTTTTGGTTACTAATCGCATCTCTTTTGCTGTAAAAGTATGTAAAAAGAAACATTTGGACAATTTCTTTGTAACCACTTTTCTTTTAAGCAAAAAAGTCGTTAAAGAAATTTTTTTGATTGAGAAACTAAAATAAGTCTTTTGCTTATTCCCACGTAATGACAACATCAGTCAGAACCGGCCAGTGGTCTTCGGCGGAGAGGCCGGTGTGCGGTGCGGAAACATTCATTATTTTAATGTTTTTTGTGGTGATGATATTGTCGATATTCCGTGTTTCAAATTTATCTGCTTCGTCACAACGTTTGGCTGCCGTGCAGAACCAGCCTTCATAGCCGCCATTGGCAATATTGAAACCGGCATCGTAGAATTTGCGCTGGTTTTCATTGCGGGAATTCATATCCCCACCACAAATCAGGTATTCATATTTCTGCATTTCCGCAATGAGCGCATCAACGGAAGATTCGTGGCAGCACTCCTGCCAGGGAATGTGGACAGACATCAGCGTAATTGTCTTTTCTCCGATTTGCAGGTCGCCGACAATGGCGTAATACTCCTTGTGAGTCAGGTCCACCTGACGGAGATTTTTCAACTCAAAATTTGTGGCAATCCCGTTGTAAATCCATGTGTTGGCTTTGCCGAAACGGATATTGTTATAAAATGGCTTCAGTAGCGATTCTGTTGCATTCAGCGTACTGTCCTTGTCAAAGCCGTCGTTCCACTCCGTGACCAAAAAAATATCCATGGACTGTTGCCCGATCCATGTCCGCCAGCGCTCCATCTCCTCCTGTACATCTTCCCCCTGGTATCCCCCGAGTTTTCCCTGATTGAAGTGCCCCACGTTGTATGTTCCTACCCGGAGCTTCAATGGAAGCCCGTCTGCGGTTTGAGCACTCAAAAGATTACATATGGAAACAAAAAAGATTACGATAAAAAAGTCAATTGATTTTTTCATGTTGTTTTTATTTATTGTTTTTCGTGTAAAAAATTCATTTTTGCTATAAAGAAATGAATTATTCCGTTAATGGGTGAATACTTTTTCTCCGGAATATTTTCTTTCTGCAATTCATCCTCCCCAGCTTTCGCGGTCTAAACTTCTGTAGTGGATGGCTTCCGAAAGGTGATGCGCCTGCACGTGTTCCGCATTGTCCAGGTCGGCAATGGTGCGCGAAACTTTCAGGATGCGGTCGTAGGCACGGGCGGATAATCCCAGCTTGTCCATGGCATTTTTGATAAGCTCATTGCCTGCTTCATCCAGTTGCACATATTTTCGGATAAGTTTGGAGTTCATCTGCGCATTGGAATAGACGCCTTTATGTTCTGCAAACCGTTGTTCCTGAATTTTTCTGGCCTCAATCACCCGTTTGCGTACCGACTCACTGCTTTCGGAGGTCTCCATTTCAGCCAGTTTTTTAAACGGCACCGGCACCACTTCCAGATGAATATCAATCCGGTCCAGCAAGGGGCCGGAAATTTTATTCAGGTATTTTTGTACGACACCCGGCGCGCAAACGCAGTTTTTTGACGGGTGATTGTAATATCCGCAGGGACAGGGATTCATGGATGCCACCAGCATAAAACTGCTGGGGTATTCCACGGAAAATTTCGCCCTTGAAATGGCAATCAGCCGGTCTTCCAGCGGCTGGCGCATCACTTCCAGAACGGTTCGCTTAAATTCCGGCAATTCATCAAGAAACAGTACTCCGTTATGTGCCAGGGAAATTTCGCCCGGCTGTGGGTAATTTCCACCGCCTACAAGCGCCACATCGCTGATGGTATGGTGCGGGCTACGGAAAGGGCGTTGGGTCATCAGCGAGGTATCTTTGCCGATTTTCCCGGCTACGGAATGGATTTTTGTAGTTTCCAGAGCTTCTTTTAAAGTAAACGGGGGCAAAATAGTCGGAATCCGTTTGGCAAGCATTGTTTTTCCTGAGCCCGGCGGCCCGATTAAAATGATATTATGCCCACCCGCTGCGGCAATTTCCAGCGCCCGTTTCACATTTTCCTGTCCTTTCACATCGGCAAAATCCAGCGGATTTTTATTAATTTGCGCATAGAACTCAGCGCGCGTATCAACAATAGTCTGTTCGATACTGTCTTCACCATTCAGAAAATCAATGACTTCACGAATATTTTCTGCGCCATAAACTTTCAGTTTATCCACAACAGCCGCTTCCCGCGCATTTTGTTTAGGCAGGATGAATCCTTCGAATCCCTCCTTGCGCGCATTGATAGCTATGGGCAAAACACCCCGGATGGGCTGCAGCGAACCGTCGAGGGAAAGCTCGCCCATCAGCACGTATTTTCCTAACTTTTCCGTGCTGATCTGTTCAGATGACGCAAGCACAGCCGCCGCAAGGGGCAGGTCGTATGCCGAACCCTCCTTGCGGATGTCAGCCGGCGCCATGTTGATGATTATCTTTTTCCGCGGCCAGCCAAATCCGTTCAGCCGGAGCGCCGATTCAATGCGCTGCTGGCTCTCTTTCACCGCACTGTCCGGGAGGCCAACCAACAAAAACTTGATTCCCTGGGTAACATCCACCTCAATGGTAATGGTGGTGGCATTGATGCCGAAAACTGCGCTGCCGTATGCTTTTACTAACATGTGTTTGTGTTTTGGTTCATTTATATTTTGTTCTAAATCAGGCTAAATGTAGAGATTTTAATGCGAAAGTTAAAAATTAACCTGAAAGTAATATTCAGTTGCTGTTGAAAATAAAAAAAA
>CAZVAD010000207.1:0-2833 GCA_964624645.1 uncultured Mariniphaga sp. | reverse complement strand
TATTTACACTTTCCCCAAATATTTTATACCAGCAGCAAGGCAGTTTCAAACAACTGAATTTTGGATTTTATCTTGTGGAAAAATCGTTTTTGATTGGCGGGTGGTACCGGAACAACCTGGATGTGAGACCCGATGCATTGATTGCAATGGCTGGCTTCACGGCTGGCAAATTTCGATTTGGATACAGCTTTGACCTGACTTTGTCAAAATTATCAAACTACAGCTATGGAGCGCATGAAGTTTCGTTGATGTTTGGTCTAGGAAAAAAGAGAGAGTCACTTCACCGGGACAGACTATTGATTCCGATGATTTGAAACCACTTGGGAAGGCGGTTTCACTATAACAACTACAGCTCCTGAAGAATTAGCGGATGGTTTGTTCATCTTTTTTTTCGTCTTCTTCCAACTGCCAGGCTACTACAAACCGCACATGGGTTGTCTGGTATCTTACCGTTTTACGCACCTGTTCTTTTTCCGGAAGGTAGTTGTCAAATTCACTTTGATATTTTAAAACCCGTTGTATCATAATAAGTATATACGCACAAATGCAAAATTTGTTTCACAATACATCAAAATATCATAGTAATTGTTCCCTGCTGTTTGTGTTTGTTCCCTAAAAAATCAAAATATTCGATAACCCACGGATATACCCCTGCGGGTGCGATTTTTCCATTTTTCATGGTTCCGCTCCAACCGGTTTCCTGACTTCGCGATTCAAAAATCGCCTCTCCCCAACGGTTGAATATCAATAACCGGTAGCCCTCATCAACCATCCCTTCCGAATAAATCCGAAATTCCCTGTTTTCAGGTTTTTCTGCATTTGGCGAAAAAACAGTGGGTGGAAAAATCCGGTCAAAAGCAATGACTACCTGAGCTGAAGCAGAATCGGTGCACCCGAAAGAGTTGGTTGCCAGAAGAGACACATCATATCTCCCCATTTCTTCATACCGGTGCTCCGGGCTTACCAGCGCACTGAATGCCCCATCTCCAAAATCCCAGTCATACCGGACTGCATCCTGGTTAAAGTTCTCAAATGAAATCACCGGCTGATTAATTGAAGCGGCCTGCGGTGAAGGACTGAAAGACGCCTTCGGAACCGGATAAGCTGTTATCATCTTTTTGACTGTACTGCTGTTTTCACATCCTTCGGCGGAGATTACCTTCAGCGAAACGTCAAAACTCCGGGTCTCGGTATCTGTATTTTTATAGCTGTGCAGAGGTTTTGGGTCATTGGAAGTGCTTCCGTCACCAAATTCCCAGAAAAATTTATCAATGGGTTCCGTAGAGTCATTATCAAACTGAACGCTGAGCGGTGTACATCCTTCCGGATTTTCAGCCCAAAAATCAAGAATAGGCTGAACGGTTACCGGTATCTTATAACTATCAATGCAACCGTTTTCATCAATCCGCAAACCCACCGATCTTTCCATCATACCATACCCCAATGGAATTTCTACAGACTTTGCATTGATTCCCGAAAAGTATAAAGTATCGCTGGAATACCAGTCAAAACGTACATCCCCAACTGTTTCCCCATCAAAATCCAGCTCCACGTTATATCCCCTGCACGTGGTCTCATCCAACCGGAAACGCGCCACCGGCTGATGCTGATACTTCACTGTAACTATTTCGGAGTAGGTGCATTGGTGCTGATTGGTAAACTGAATTTCAAAATCATATAGCCCATACACTTTATCTGGAACGATGAGCTTCGGGTATGTGGAAAATTCATTTTCCACAGAACATCCATTATTCAAAGGAATCACTTTACTGTCAACTTCTTCGTCGAATTCCAGGTGCAATGTTTTGGTATTATTGCCACACATCAGCGAAGTGAAATCAACAAGCTGCATTTTCGGTTTTTGACTCCAGTCCACCAATGCCGACGCCGAAAGCTGTACCTCCGGATCGCCTGGCATCCCGCCAAATTCCACGATATATCCCTTTGGTTCGTAATAACCTGATCCGCCCTGGTTGGGAAGATCGTTCCATGATTTTGAAATGGTGGAAGGATTCCAGTTCACATGCGCATAATCTTCACCGCCTGAATTATTCGGCTCCCCGTTGTTCCAAAATGAAAACTCTCCGTTGACAGAATATCCGCTTCCATTCCCCTGCCAAAACTGAGTTCCGGCTTCGGGGCCTGTCACCCACTTCCAGACACCTTCCACCTCTTCATCGGAAGCGCCAATCCATCCTACGCCATCAATTTTTGACCATATAAAATCATTTTCTTCTGCTGAAGTAATCGTGGCAAGGTATCCCTGCAATCCGTAATAGTTCATTTTTTCAGCAGCTTCTTTTGCTGCTTTCCATGTAATTCCGGTATCCCTAACATACCGGTAGAAATGGCCGGTGTGAGGAAGGTAATCGGCATCAAGCAGAGAAACCGAAAATGAGCGGGGAGTCTGGTTTGGATTTGCAGCAGTATTCTCATAAAAAACCTTCCTGACCTCCTCCTCATATTCTGCGGCAGTCCCGATTCCGGTCAGTTCCAGATTGCCGTAATCGACGTCCCATTTGTGAGTAAATTTGCTCCCGGAATAAAACAGAACATCTTGCCCTTTTTGGTAATTTGCAATTGAAATTTTAATTCCGTCCTCTTTATTCTCAAAAAGGATATTATTGATGATAATTTCAGGCATGACAGCAACGGGACCATCGCAATAGAAAATTGTTCCGGCATGTGAATTATCAATACGGTAATCATCCGCCGGCTTATCTGAATATGCAAAGCCGGTAAACTGAAGCAGAAAAAATATGACAGGAAGTACCGGTTTTAAAAAATTCATCTTTTATTTTCCTCCCGAAGAGAAATATTTCATAAACTGTGA
>CAZVAD010000206.1:0-2982 GCA_964624645.1 uncultured Mariniphaga sp. | reverse complement strand
GACTCAGTTTTCTTTCCGGCTGAGCTACACGTTGTTCAGGACGGTGAAGTGAAAGAAAACGGAATAATTTTCATCAGCAGGTTTTAATTACACTCCATTTGAATTGGTACAATGCTGAAAAATGGCAGACAAGATTATCCTGCCAAAAACCTTCAAAGTTTGTAACCTTTTCCTTAATTTTTTGAAAGTAACTGAGGTTGTTTTATGAGAAATTGTACTTTTGAAAATCACTAATTACTTCTACACTTCAAAAGTTCTTAAAACACTGAGTCTTTTTAGAGAAAGTTCATACCAGCCAGAGCTGAACAATCCTTGTTATACCCCGTTGATATTCAGGTGTGAAAACAGAAGAATCATTGTAAAAAATAATAAAATAAAAAACATGAAGTTCTATTCCCGCATTTTTACCGTATTTTCAGTTATTCTTTTTGTATTCGCTTGTCAAACTTCCAAAACCGCTTTCAAGCGCCATCAGTCCAAACATTATGAGCCCTACGAACTGCAGACGCTCACGGACAGTCTGACGCCTGTGATGATGCCATTCAACCGCTGGATTGACCCGGCAGGGCATCAGGTCTATTTTGGCAACAGGAAGGGGGAGAACCATGCGTTAGACTGCGCCCTTTCGCCTGACGGCAAGTGGCTTGCCATTGAGGAACGCAGGTCGATAGTCATTCTTTCCACACATACCAATAAAGTGGTACATACTTTTTCATTAAGTGATATTTTTGAAAAAGAGAAACTGCTGAGCGCCTATTCAGGAATTCAGTGGCATGCAGAAAATAGCGTACAATCGGTTTACATGAGCGCTTCCGGTAGTGGAGGCAAATCCTATGTCATCAAAGTAACATGGGACAATCACAAACTTGAATTAGACAAGACATTTCTGTTTGAAGCGGTTAAACCGGCTAAAAGCTCCATTGCCAATGAGCTGGTAATTTCCGACGAAAACGGCATTCCGTTTTTATATGTTGTACTGAACGGAAACAACACCCTTGAAAAAATCAATACCCACACCGGCGAAACAATCTGGTCTGTTCCCACAGGAGTTGCTCCTTACGGGATTTCCATGGCGAACAACAAATTATATGTTACCAACTGGGCGGGCGGAATCCCCGATGAAGGGGATGAACATGTTGCCGGAGTGCCGTGGGGAAGCGCCAAAGTTGATCCGGAAACCGGGGCAACCCGCGAAGGGACGGTTTCTGTTTTTAATCCGGCGGATGGAGCGCTATTAAAAGAAATTGTTGTGGGGCTGCACCCCAACGATATCATCTCCAGTCCTGACGAAAGCTACGTTTTTGTAGCCAATGCCAACAGCGATGAAGTATCGGCAATCAACACCCAAACAGATGTTGTTGCTGAATCCATTTCCGTGCGTCTCGGCGAGGAAGAAAACCCCTATTGGGGGGATTCACCCAATGGATTGGGAATTACAAGTGACGGGAACACCCTGTTTGTGGCCAACGGAATTGACAACGCCGTGGCTGTCGTGAACCTTGGCAGGGACGCCTCTGCGAATTCACCAGCAGCCAAAAGCAAGCTGGCGGGTTTTATCCCTACCGGCGCTTATCCCGGGGCAGTCTGCGTGTATAATGACAACCGTTTGTATGTTCCGAATATCGAATCCGAAGGCTCCAGAATTCCTTCAATTTCTGAAGAAACCGGCATTGCTTCCTACAACAGTCACCGGCTGATAGCCTCCATGTCCGTGATTGACATTCCCGACCAAAATCAATTGAACGAATACACGGAGCGGGTGCACCACACCAATCAGTCCTTCCGCATCGCCCTGTCGAAAAAATTACCACGAAAAAATGCAAAACCGGTACCTATGCCGCTGCGCATCGGTGAACCGTCGGTTTTCAAACATGCCGTCTATATCATTAAGGAAAACCGGACCTATGACCAGGTACTGGGAGATATTCCCACAGGAAACGGCGAGCCTTCCCTTTGCGTTTTCGGAGAGGAAGTTACACCAAACACGCATAAAATCGTGAAGGAATTCATGTTGTTGGATAATTTTCATGTTTCCGGGAAAAGCTCGGCTGAAGGACACCAATGGACTGATATGGCGATTGTTACCGACTGGATTTCAAAAAATGTCAATGCCTGGTTTCGCAGTTATCCACATATTCACGAAGATGCGCTGGTATATGCGCCTACCGGATTTATCTGGGATAATGCAATCAGGCATGGGAAAAGTGTGCGTATCTACGGCGAAGCCTGCAGACCCGACGTTGATAAGGATGAAACGTGGGAATCAATCTATAACAGATACCTGAGAGGTGAAAAAACTGAGTTTACAAATACTTCTACGATAAGCACTGTTCCGCCGATTCTATGCCCCGATTACGCCGGATACGGCACACACAAATTTTCTGACGTAGAACGTGCCGATGTGTTTATCAAAGAGTTGAAAGAATATGAAGAAATGGAAGGCGATCAGTGGCCGGAGTTGCTGATTCTGGCGCTGCCGAATGACCATACTGCCGGAACACGTCCGGGGGTTCCGACACCGCGCGCCATGGTTGCGGATAATGATCTGGCTCTGGCCCGGATTATTGAGGCCATTTCCAAAAGCAAGTTCTGGCCTACCACAGCAATTTTCGTAACGGAAGATGACTCGCAATCCGGATGGGATCATGTTTCTGCATACCGCACAGTCGGGATGGTTGTCAGCCCCTATTCAAGGCTCGGAAAAACCGTAAGCACCAACTACAATCAGGTCTCCCTGGTGCGTTCCATAGAGCAGGTATTGGGCATGTCACCCATGAATATTATGGATGCTACTGCAATGCCCATGTTCGATTGCTTCACCGACAAACCCGATTTTTCACCCTTCACGGCGCTGCCGAACAATATTCCTATAAATGAAATGAACAAGGAATTGTCTGAATTGAGCGGACGTGATCTGGAGCTTGCAGAGCAAAGCATCAAATTTTTTGATGCCATTGACTCCGGGAGTGATGAAGAAATGAA
>CAZVAD010000205.1:0-2988 GCA_964624645.1 uncultured Mariniphaga sp. | reverse complement strand
AGAACAGTTGTCCGCTGAATGAGAAGCTGTGCAATGAAGAAGCGGTGTGGATTGCGCAGAATATTTTATTGGGCTCAAAAACCGATATGGAAAACATTGCCCGGGCAATTGAAAAAGTGCAGAAAAATGCCGCCGAAATAAAAAAGAAAAGCTGATGATTATGAAACGAAGAACGCTTGTCGTCTTTCTCTCCCTGCTGTTCCTTTTTTCGTTTTCATCTCCGGTTCTGGCTCAATCCGGTGCGGGATGGAAAGCCGGAGTGGCAAAAGTGAAAATCACACCCTCCGAAAATATCTGGATGGCGGGATACGCCTCCCGGACGCATCCTTCCGAAGGGAAAATACACGATTTGTGGGCAAAAGCCGTATTTCTGGAAGATGCCAATGGAAACAATGCCTTGCTTATTACCACCGATTTGGTCGGAATTTCCAAAGCAATTTCAGACCGGATTCGCGACAGCATCAAGGAAAAATGGGGACTGTCGCGCGCACAGATCATTCTGAACAGTTCGCACACCCACTCGGGGCCGGTCTTAGCACATATTCTGACCAACATTTATCCGCTGGATGGATTTGAAAAAGAAAAAATTGACCGGTATTCCCTGTGGTTTGAAGAGCAGATGATCGAATTGGCAGGCAGGGCAAAACGAGCGATGAAACCGGCTTCCATTTATTCCGGGAACGGCGTGGTGCGTTTTCAGGTGAACCGGAGAAATAACCAGGAAGCTAAGATTGCAGAACTTTATGAGTTAAACGGTCCGAATGACTACGCCGTACCGGTGTTGAAAATTGAAAACAGAAAAGGAAAAGCTGAAGCCATTATTTTTGGCTATGCCTGCCATCCCACTGTTTTGAGCGGTTACGAGTGGTCGGGTGATTATCCGGGCTTTGCGCAGATAGCGCTTGAGAAAAATTACAAAGGCGCCCAGGCGATGTTTTTTCAGGGTGCGGGCGGCGATCAGAATCCGCTGCCCCGGCGTTCGGTTCAACTTGCCAGACAATACGGCAAAGAGCTGGCAGCCGCTGTTGAACGGGTGCTTTCGGAAGATATGCAGCCGCTTGAAGCGGAGCTGAAAACCATTTACAACGAAATTGACCTGGAACTCAATGATGCCCTGACAAAAGAGGAACTGATCAGATTCAGGGATGAAAACCAGAGCTACCTGAAGAAATGGGCAGAAGATATGCTGGAAAAACTGGAGTCCGGAATTCCTTTGGAAAAGAGCTATCCCTATCCGGTTCAACTTTGGAAACTTGGCGGGCAAACCCTTGTCAGCCTTGGCGGAGAAGTTCTGGTGGGATATTCTGTTGCCCTTAAGAAAATCCTGGGAAATAACATTATGGTCATGGGCTATTCCAATGACGTGATGGGGTATATTCCCGGGGAAAAAGTGCTGTCAGAGGGCGGCTATGAAGGGGAATCGTCCCAGATGGTATATGGGCTGCCCTCAACCTGGAAAACAGGGATTGAGCAAAAGATAACCGATGCGGTAATATCCCTTGAACGGCAGATGAATGCTGCTCATTAAGCATTGACATTTAACAACATGATAAAAAAACCAATTTTTATATTTCTATTCACCTTTTTTAATTGATAATTATGAGAACAGCGATAGTCCTTCCTTTTTTACTGGCATTAATCAGCATGGGATGTGTTGATTCAGGCAAAAACAAAGCTTTAAATTCAGACACCAAAGAGAAAAAGCCGCTTATAGCGAAGCATTATTATTCCGGCTTCCCTTTGGCACACGATACCTACAACACGATTACGGCAGCAAGCGACGGAAAAATATATTATTGTCTGTCATCGCCTTCGATTGATGTCGGTGGGCAGTATTATGTTTTTGACCCAAAGGATGAAAGCATCGGACATTTGGGAGATATCACCGAAATTTGCGGCGAAGCCGGCACCAAAGCCATTCCCCAGGGAAAATCCCATTGTATTTTCTATGAAAGCAAAGGGAAACTGTATGTTTCCACACATGCCGGATATTACGAAATGACAGGCGGCATGGAGATTATGGTTCAGAATCCGCCTCCGGGCTATACGTTTTATCCCGGCGGGCATATTTTGTCCTATGATCTTTCTTCGGGCAAATTTGAAGACCTTGTCACAGTTTCCGATGGCGAGGCAATCGTAACCATGACGATGGATACCCTGCGCGGGCAGATTTATGCCATTTCCTGGCCAACAGGTTATTTTCTGCACTATGATGTTGAAAAAGGTGAATTAAAAAACTTAGGCAAAGTTTCAGCCAACGGCGAAGCCGGCACGCCGGGAGAGGACTACCGGGTTCTCTGCCGCTCCATCGTGGTTGATCCGCGGGATGGAACCGTCTATTATTCCACTTCCGAAGGGGATATTTTCTACTACCGCCCCGGACTTGAGACGGTGAAGAAACTGGAAGGTGTTAATCTGCGCCTTGATTATTTCGGGAAATATGACCCGACACGCCCCGGCAGTATGCAGTACAACTGGCGGCGCGTAGTCTGGTATCCGGGAGAGGATGTGATGTACGGAGTTCATGGAAATTCCGGCTACCTGTTCCGCTTTGATCCGAAAATTCCGAAGATTGAAATTGTTCAGCGCATCACTTCCGAGCCTTCACAAAAAAGCGGAATGTTTGACCAGTTCAGTTATGGCTATCTTGGGTTTGACCTTGGCCCGGATCAGGAAACATTGTATTATCTGACCGGAGGCCCGATTTATGTTGACGGGAAGCGGGTGAAAGGAGTGGATGAAATTGCCATGGGAGCAGCGCGCGGACTTGAAAATCTGCACCTGATCACATACCATATCCCGACGAATAAATACATCGACCACGGCCCGGTATTTTATGAAGATGGCAACATCCCGACCTATGTGAACTCCATTACAATTGCCGGGGATGGAACAGTTTATACTCTGGCACGCTTTGAACATGAAGGAAACATAATTGAAGACCTGGTGGTAATCCCCGATCCATTTAAAGATTGAGCGGCGGAACTG
>CAZVAD010000204.1:0-3070 GCA_964624645.1 uncultured Mariniphaga sp. | reverse complement strand
TTTAAATGAAAAAATTCAGTTTACTTTTATTTATTATCGTTTTTAGTTTTTCATTAAGCGCTCAAAAAAAAGGAAAAATAACCTTTAACTCTTCTGGAGAACTGAAAATTGTCCAGTTTACAGATACCCACATAGAACGTGATTTCGAAAGGTCACTCAAAGCCTATGAGACAATACCCAAAATACTGGAATTTGAAAAGCCAGATCTGGTGGTTATTACAGGTGATATTGTAACCGAAGATGACCCGGAAGAAGGACTGAGTAGGCTTGCGAATATTTTTGTGAATGCAGGAATACCCTATGCCATGATTTTTGGCAATCACGACTCAGAGCACAATCTGTCGCGAAAAGAGGTAGCGACATATGTTGAAAAGCTACCGGGTATTTTAAATAAAAATGATAGAAAATCAACGGGTTTCACCAATTTTGTTCTTCCTGTATTCGGTCAAAACGGGAAAAAGGCAGCACTCATTTATTGTATGGATTCCAATGACTACAGTACGCTTAAACCATTAATTGGTGGCTGGGGATGGTTCACCTATGAACAGATTAACTGGTTTCGTAAGCAAAGCAGGAAATTCACAGCTGAAAATAACGGCGTTCCCTACCCTGCCCTTGCATTTTATCATATTCCGCTCCCGGAATATGAAGATGCATGGAATAGTAAAACCAATTCACCTATCGGACAGAAAGAAGAAAATATTTGCAGTCCGTTGATAAATACCGGAATGTTTGCAGCGATGCTTGAAAGTGGCGATGTAATGGGAACTTTTGTCGGGCACGATCATCACAACGATTTTATAGGAGTTCATTACGGGATTGCACTGGCATACGGTCGTGTAACCAAAATAAACGCCAAACTTAATCCGGGCCCTGGGGCAAGAGTTATTGTTCTTAAAGAAGGGAAGCGTGAATTTGACACGTGGATCAGAGAGCCCGATGGCAATAAAGTTTATGAATGTAAATATCCGGATTCCTTTTCTATTGTTGAGAAAAAGAAGTAATAGGCATCAAAAACTTTTTTTATTAAAATTCAGAATTTTGCAACATACCTTTTTAATGAATTGGCTAAATCAACCCTTTTTTTAAACTTGTTAAAATGAAATTCAAAAACAGATACAAAATCCCGCTTATTCTGGTAATAAGCATTTTATGTTTTGGCTGTAAAATCAATGATTCTGAAAAAGATATCATTTCAAAAAAAATTGAGCTTGTTGATTTCTCCAATGTGAAAATCAACGACAATTTTTGGATGCCAAGACTAAAAAGTCATGTAACTAACACACTGACAGTGTGTATCGATCAGATTGAAAATAAAACGGGCCGGATTCAGAATTTTGAAAATGCAGCTTCAAAATTGGGCGGGCACTCCGGAATTTTTTATGATGATTCGGATGTATATAAAGCACTGGAAGGGATTGCTTACAGTCTTATCAACAACCCGAATCCGGAGCTGGAAAAGAAAGCCGACGAATGGATTGACAAATTTGCTGTTGCCCAGGAGCCGGATGGTTACATTAACACTTTTTATTCGTTGACCGGGCTTGACAAGCGCTGGAATAATATGGACAAACACGAAATGTATTGCGCCGGACACATGATGGAAGCAGCGGTGGCTTTTTATAAGGCTACCGGCAAACGCAAATTGCTTGATGTTTCCATAAAAATGGCCGACCACATGATGAACGAGTTTGGCCCCGACAAACGTCATTGGGTTCCCGGTCATGAAGAGATTGAACTGGCGCTGGTTAAACTTTACGAAGTCACCAACAATGAAAAATACCTTGATTTTGCCTATTGGCTGTTAGAAGAACGCGGACATGGGTACGGCTCCAAAGGAACCGAAGGAACCTGGAATCCGATATATTATCAGGATGAAATGCCTGTCAGGGATTTATCTTCCATAAATGGACACGCTGTCCGAGCCATGTATCTGTTTTGCGGCATGGCTGATGTGGCAGCATTAAAAAATGATGCAGGCTACATTGATGCGTTAGATAGATTGTGGGACGATGTGGCGCTAACCAAAATGTATGTTACCGGGGGCATTGGTTCATCAAGACATAACGAGGGTTTTACGAAACCCTACGACTTGCCAAATTATGAAGCGTATTGTGAAACCTGTGCTTCTGTCGGGATGGTTTTCTGGAATTCCCGCATGCAGCAATTAACAGGTGATTCAAAGTATATGGATGTGCTGGAGCGCTCCATGTACAATGGCGCCCTTGCGGGCATATCCCTGAAAGGCGATTTGTTCTTTTATGTGAACCCATTGGCTTCACACGGGAATCATCACCGGAAAGAATGGTATGGCACCGCATGTTGTCCAAGTCAGATTTCCCGCTTTCTTCCTTCCATCGGGAATTATATTTACGGAACTTCTGAAAATACTATCTGGATAAATTTGTATATCGGCAATAAAGCTGAAATAAGCACCGGGAAAGAGAAAATCGTTTTAACGCAGGAAACAAATTATCCTTGGGATGGTGATGTTACTTTTACAATTGAATCACTCAAAAAACCCATTAAAAAAGAGTTCCGTTTCCGTATTCCAGACTGGTGTAAAAGTTATACTGCTGCTGTGAATGGCGAAAAACTGACAGATATGCAAATTGAAAAAGGATATCTGATAATCAACCGGAAATGGAAAGCCAATGACAAAATTACCCTTGCCTTGGAAATGCCGGTTGAAATGATTCAGGCTGACCCGCGAGTTAAGGAGAACACCGGAAAAAGGGCAGTTCAGAAGGGACCTTTGGTTTATTGCGCCGAAGAGGCCGACAATATTTCTTTCGATGATTTGACGCTTTCGCCTGCTACAAAATTCAAAGATGAGTTTAATTCATCGCTTTTAAATGGAATAACTACCATTGATGCAATAACAGGTGATAAAACAATACGCTTTATCCCATACTATTCGTGGGATAATCGCGATGCAGGGCAGATGAAAGTGTGGGTTGATTATAATGAATAAATAATGAGCAAATAAAATGTTTCGATACCGTCCGGGATTAATTTTCCCAAAACATAATTTTCCTACCTTTACCGGAATAAAATTTTATCACTGAAA
>CAZVAD010000203.1:0-3081 GCA_964624645.1 uncultured Mariniphaga sp. | reverse complement strand
GATAAACACATTCAAAATTCAGCAATAGTAACATCTGATTCCTGCGAGGGTTCAAAGGGTAGCTGAACTTATGGTTTGCTGAAAAAGTTTTCAGGTTGGCCTCATGGTCTGTGCACTAAGCCTTTTTGTTTTCCATAATCCAAATAGCGTAAACCCAATTCCTGTCAAAATATAAGGAAGACTTAAAAGCTGCCCCATATTAAATGCAAAACCGCTCGTTGTTCGCTGGCATTTTCATTCTTCTACTAATATCTTTGACGAATATTCTATCACAAAAATTCGCAAAAAATCTTCAACAAATTTATCTGAATTACCACCCTTTTTCTTCAAGTCTTCTTTCAGCTCCCTGTACTCATCTGTCTTTTTGAAAGCCTCAAACTGTTTGTCTTTAAATTTCTCATACTCTTCATGTCCGAATTGCTTTTCACCTTTCAAATTTCCATTTTCAAATTCTAATAAAACATAATTTTCATAAGTTGAGGCATATCCCATATGTACATAATTGACAACCTTTCCTTCCGGTAAGACAAGAAATCCTGTCAGCCAATCAATTTTTACTATATCTTGATCAGGAAATATTTCATTTTTTACACTTTCCCACTTTGTATTATGAGGTTTCTCTTCTGTAGGATCGCTCATTTCTATTTCTATATCTCTAAGACACAGCTGATTGTCTTTCACTTCAAATGTTGCTATGTATCCTCTCCAAAGACTTGTCATCCTAACTTCTCCCTGCGGACGTTTGTCGGGATATTTTTCAAAATAACTTTCCATAGGATTACTATGCAATCTATATTCTTTCCCATTGTAAATTATTTTGTCAGGAGTTTGTGCTGTTCCAAAAACTGTCAGATTGAAACAGATTAACAGAATTAATGTACTTAGTGCTCTCATAATGGTATTTTTTTATGGCTAATTTTTAAAACTTCAATTGTCCACCGCGCTGTCTCGCTTGCGCACATCTTACAAATTTACACAACTTTCATATTTTCCAAAAGGAAATTCCTGGCTAATCCCGTTAATTTTTTCTCCCTTAGGATAAAGGCATAAATATCCCGATTGGGGAACAAAGGCATTGGGGATAAAATGCAATTTTGGGGTATTTTTCAGTTTTATTAATCTGTTCATAAAATCGGGAATGCTGATTACAATCCTGAAAAATAAATAAAATGTTCTTAATATTGAATACTATTACGAATCTGCAAACTGATTCGTTGCAAAAAAAAGTATGTTTGTAATTATATAAAGAAAAACAGTAAATATGACAGAAGAAAAAAATTACCCTATTGATAGATTGACACAACCGTTCAGGAAATTTATCCAGTTGGAAAAATCGGGTGGAATTGTGCTTGGAATAAGTGTGATTATTGCTTTGATTTTAGCGAATTCCCCCGTTTCGCAGCACTATTTTCACTTTCTGGAGCATAAATTAGGCTTTCAGTTTGACGGAAAAAGTTACCTGGAGCACAGCATTCTGCAATGGATCAACGATGGGCTGATGGCTATTTTCTTTTTTGTAATCGGCCTTGAACTGAAAAGGGAATTTGTTGCTGGCGAGCTTTCCAGTCCGCGAAAAGCCCTGTTGCCCATTGTTGCCGCTATCGGAGGCATGGTGGTTCCGGCTTCAATTTATCTGATTTTCAATCCTGTTGGGGAGGCCCACACCGGCTGGGGAATTCCAATGGCAACCGACATCGCTTTTGCATTGGGGGTTTTATATCTTCTTGGCGAAAAAGTGCCGATTTCACTGAAAGTGTTTCTGGCGGCGCTGGCGATTGTAGATGATTTGGGCGCAGTAATTGTGATTGCTTTTTTCTATACATCAGACATTTCAATCTCCAGCCTCCTTATCGGTCTGGGCTTTGTGGCGGTCCTGTACATTGCTAACAAAGCCGGGGTGAGAAATATTCTGTTTTTTGCAATTTTAGGAATCGGGGGGGTGTGGACGGCTTTTCTGCTTTCAGGGGTTCATGCTACCATTGCTTCGGTGCTTGCTGCATTTACCATTCCGGCCAACATGGAAATCAATAAGAATATATATTTTACAAAAATCAAGAAATCCCTCAAGAAATTCATTTCCATTGATCCGAATGATGACATTCCGACTTTAACCAATGAGCAACTGCATCTTCTGGAAGACATCAAAAAGGAAACAAACCGGATTATGCCGCCGCTTCAGCGGCTGGAACATGCAATGCACCCGTTTGTAACTTTTGTCGTGCTTCCGGTTTTTGCCCTGGCCAATGCCGGAGTTTCGGTGATTATTGATCCCGAACAGTTGTTCAGTACAAACATTGTTTTTGGGGTTTCGCTGGGGCTTTTAGCCGGAAAGGTTATCGGGGTTGTCGGCAGCACGCTGCTGATGGTAAAGCTGAAAGTTGCGCCGTTTCCCAAAGGGATGAATGTCAAAAATCTATTCGGTCTTGGACTGCTGGCTTCCATCGGGTTCACAATGTCTGTGTTTATCACTACCCTTGCATTTACAAACGAAGTGTATATCACCCAGGCTAAAATCGGAATTTTTGCCGCTTCAATCATTGGTGGGGTTTTGGGATATTTTATTTTGAGCAGACAGCTGAAGAAAATGGAAAGTTGAAAGTTGAAAATTGAAAATGGAAAGTGGAAAATTGAAAGTGGAAAGTTGATAATTAGTGGACACAAATTGAAGGGGCAGGATTGCAGTAAGATTAAATATTGAAGTCTTTTTAAAGCTATAAAATATGAAATATTCAGAAGATATAAGTGGCATCACGCTGGATGTTCAGGCAGCTGAATACCAGGTTGAAGATGCAGTAAAAGAGCGAATCAGAAAATTAGTCAACCGCTTGTCCAGACGTTTTCAGGGGATAACCTACGTCCATGTTTTTTTGGAGAATAAAGCTTCAAAATCAACCCGCCAAAAGCAGGTGAGTGTCCGTTTGGGCATTCCGGGGAATGATCCTTTTGCCTCCGAATACGGGGACAATTTCATGGCTTTATTGTCAAGTGTGGAAGAAAAACTCCGGCGCCAACTGGAAAGACGACAAAATAACACATAATGCCAGCCGTTACCGATGGCAAACGCAATGCTGCTTCCTACAC
>CAZVAD010000202.1:0-3087 GCA_964624645.1 uncultured Mariniphaga sp. | reverse complement strand
CTTTGGCCAACCGTTGTGCTGTTTCTGGTTTATACCATTATGGCAGTAATTGGCTACAAAAACTGGGAAAAGGATTTAAAGGAACAACAATGAAAACAGAACAGCGAACAATTGTAATCACAGGTGCGGAATCTACCGGAAAAAGCGTACTCACCCGGCAGCTGGCCAATCACTTTCAGGTACCTTTTATTTCTGAATATGCCCGGAATTATATCGAACAACTGGAAAGAAACTACAAATTTTCTGATGTTGAACATATAGCCCGTGAACAGATACGACAGCTCCGTGATTTAAAAAAGAAGGATATTCCCTGGGTTTTTTCCGACACCTGGCTGGTTATCACAAAAATTTGGTTTGAAGAAGTATTTCAAAAAGTTCCTCCATGGATTGAGCCTGAAATAATGAATACAAAAATTGACCTGTTTCTCGTATGCGATATCAACCTGCCCTGGGTAGCTGACTCCGTCAGGGAAAACGGAGGCGAACGGCGTTCTTATCTCCAGAAGCGGTATATAGAAACCATTCAGCATTATGGCTTCAAATATGAAATTATCAGCGGTTTGAACGAAACCCGGTTTTTAAACGCACGAAATGCACTAAAAAAATTAACCACAAATGAGTAACTTCGTCAAAATCCGGCACTCCTGCCGTTCATAAAAAGATATTAGCACGAATTGCTTAATTTTGCACAAAACAATAGAATAAAAAATGACAACACGCGAATTTGAAAATAAGATATCAAAAGCCATTAATCAACTGAGCGACCCTTCTACTTTTGATGTGGTATGCCATGAACACCGGTTGGGGGAACCGCTTCCTTCAATTGCCAGACTTCAAAAAATCATTGAAATGCTCAGGGAAATATTATTTCCGGGATATTTTGGCAACACTTCCCTTCGTCCGGGAACTATCAGTCATTACATGGGGGTTTATATCGATGAGCTGTATGATTTGCTGAGCCAGGAAATACTGGCAGGCTTATGTTTTGAATGCCCTGATGAGAATCCCAACCGGATAAAAGAGCACACGCCGTCAGCCAAAGAGATTGCTGCCAATTTCATTGAGTATCTACCTGAAATCAGACGGAAGCTTGTTGGAGATGTGAATGCAATCTATTTGAACGATCCTGCTGCCAGAAACATCGGGGAAGTTATTTTCTGCTATCCGGCAGTGCGCGCCGTATTAAACTACCGGATTGCCCATAAGTTGCTCGAACTGGGTGTTCCGCTCATTCCCCGGTTCATTGCTGAAATGGCGCATAGCGAAACAGGAATTGACATCCATCCCAGAGCCCGGATTGGTGAAAATTTCACCATTGACCACGGAACGGGAGTAGTAATAGGTTCAACCAGCATTATCGGAGACAATGTAATTATTTACCAGGGTGTTACCCTTGGAGCTAAAAGTTTTCCATTGGATGAAAACGGCAAACCGATTAAAGGAATTCTTCGCCATCCGATTGTGGAAGACAATGTAATTATCTACTCGGGAGCAACTATTTTGGGCAGAATAACTATAGGAAAAGGCTCTGTTATTGGTGGAAATGTCTGGATCACCAACAGTGTTCCCCCAAACTCAAAAATTGTTCAATCCCATCCAAAAGAACTTGAATTTACTGGTGGGCTGGGGATTTAACTGAAAAAAGAAGAAAATTGGAAAAATTTAAACTCACTGCAAAAACATATGCCGGCCTTGAAAACATACTGGCAAAAGAAATCAGTCAGATTGGAGGAACAAATATAAAAACAGGAATACGCGCTGTTTTCTATGAAGGCGATCTCGAAGTGGTTTACAAATCAAACTACTACTTGCGCACTGCTTTGCGCGTGCTCAGGGAAATCACATTCTTTCAATTCAGGGATATTGATCAATTCTACTTGAGATGCAAGGAAGTTAACTGGCTCAAGTACATGGCTGTCAATCAAAGTTTCTCCATTAGCAGTACCGTAACCGATTCCTGGGATTTCCGCAACTCCATGTTTGCTTCCCTGAAAGTGAAAGATGCCCTGGCGGATTATTTCAGGGAAAAGACAGGCAAGAGGCCGGATGTTGATACCAAAGAGCCGGATATTTATATTGATGTGCATATTCGCAGAAATTATTGCACCCTTTCTCTTAACAGTTCCGGTGAATCATTGCACAAAAGAGGTTACCGCGCCGGCCAGGGAAAAGCGCCACTCAGTGAGGTACTGGCAGCCGGAATGATTCTGCTGACAGGGTGGGATGGAAAAACAGATTTCATCGATCCGATGTGTGGCTCGGGAACACTGCCCATTGAAGCGGCAATGATAGCCCAAAATATCCCTCCGGGAAGATTCAGAAAAGAATACGCATTCCAGAAATGGGCAGGATTCAAACCGGCGCTGTTTGAAAAAATCAAGTCAGAAAATCAAATAAAACCATTTACCAAGAAAATTTATGCATCCGATATTTCAAGGGAAAGCCTTTTGATTGCACAGACCAACGCCCGGAGGGCAAGGGTCTATTCCGACATCAACTTCCAGCTCACCGACATGAAGAATCTGGAAATAGACACGAATAACGCCGTTCTCATCATAAATCCTCCCTACGGAGAAAGGTTACTGCCTGAAAACATGAATGCACTGTACTCAATGATTGGGGAGCGACTGAAGCACCATTTTACAGGAAATACAGCATGGTTGCTGACCGCTTCAAAGGAATATCTGAGGTTTGTCGGATTAAAGCCCATGACAAAGCAAACACTCTTCAACGGAAAATTGGAATGTAGCTATCTCTCCTACCCGCTTTTCAAGGGAAAACGGATACAAAAATAGTACTCAGAAAAATTTGTGTAATTAAGGGGGAGTGGTATGAGAAAAAAGAAAACTATCTTCTTGGAGGCAGTATAATGTCAATTGGACGGGCAATTGGCTTGGAGCCGCCGCGAACTTTCAACATTTCACCTGAAGTAAGGGTTTCAAATCCTTCAAAATTTACTTTTTCGTTGTTAAAAAATAAACTTTTCATCTTAAAATAATTTAATTCGTTAAACTTAAAAAACACACATCTACTTATATATCCTGAAAATGATGAAAAGGTAACCCTTAAATTGGAAAAAAAGAGAAA
>CAZVAD010000201.1:0-3137 GCA_964624645.1 uncultured Mariniphaga sp. | reverse complement strand
TGTATAACGGCAGCTCGTACGGCAAAACTCAGTTACGGGGAATTGGCATGATAAACAGTACGGTTGATTATAAGTAAAAGAAAAATTTATAATTATGAATGAAATTAAAGAACCGATAACAGATGCGTTGCAAACCAAGTGCAGCGCCTGTGGCGGATACATGCACTATTCGCCTGCCGAAGAAAACCTGAAATGCCTCTATTGCGGCAACATCACCGAATTGGACAAAACAGCTGCCGAAATCAAGGAGAACGATTTTCTCTATTGGAAAGACCGTGCAGATGAAAGCGCAGAAGAGGAGACCATCGAAATTTCGGAGATCAAATGCAGACAATGCGGCGCCGTAACCACACTGCCCGAAAATATCTCGGGTGCAAAGTGTGCATTTTGCGGCACCCCGCTCATCATGGATGAAACTTCGGTACGCCGTTTCTGGCAACCCGAATACCTGCTGCCATTCAAGGTGACGGAGAAAGCCGCAAAGGGCAGTTTCAGAAAATGGTTGGGTAAAAAGTGGTTTTTGCCTTCAAAACTGAAAAAAGACAATGTTTCCACCGACAGCTTCAAAGGGGTTTATCTCCCGTTCTGGACTTATGATGCCACTACATACAGCAACTATTCCGGGCAAAGGGGAATAAAACGGACAGAGGTCTCGCGCAACGCCAAGGGCGAAGAGGTCAGGCGCACGGTCACGGACTGGTTTCCGGCAAGCGGAAACGTCCACGTCAGTTTTGACGACATTGTTGTTCCGGCTTCAAAATCTTTACCCGACAGCATCATGAATCAGCTCACCAACTGGGACATGATGAACTGTGTGAAATTCAGAAAAGAGTTTCTGGCGGGATTTCTCACCGAAATCTACCAGCGCGATTTCAGGGAATCAATCTCCGATGCCAAAAAGAAAATGGAGCGCGTGATAGAAGATAATATCCGTGCGGATATCGGTGGGGACGAACAGCGGATCACATTCCGGAAAACAGATTATAACAAATTGAAATTCAAACACCTGTTGTTACCTGCATGGGTTAGCGCCTTCAGGTTTCAGAACAAGGTGTATCAGTTTGTGATCAATGGCCGCACCGGAAAGGTGTATGGGCAATACCCGAAAGACAAAACAAAGATTCTCATGCTTGTTGTTGCAATCGTTGCAGTGATTGCCGCACTTTATATGCTGCTTGCAAAATAATAGCCATTGAAGCGTAAAAACAAAGAAAGTGATATGGGAAAAAAAGCGGTGATTTGGTTCTGGGTTTTCATTGCGTTGTTGCTGATTGTCCCTTTTTTATGGGGAACCTACAACCGGTTGATCAAGCGGGAAGAACAGGTGAAAATGGCGTGGGCACAGGTTGAGAACCAGTACCAGCGCCGTGCCGACCTGATCCTGAATCTGGTGGAAACCGTGAAGGGATATGCGACACATGAGCAGGAGACATTCAGCCGGGTAATTGAAGCGCGCACCAATGCCACCCGCCTGCAACCGGGCAGTGAACCGTTAAGCGCCGAAGGATTGCAGCAGTATCAGGAAGCGCAGGGGGAGCTGTCAAATGCCTTGTCGCGCCTGATGGTGGTGCTGGAAAATTATCCCGACCTGAAGGCAAATGAAAACTTCATCATGCTTCAGGGGCAGCTCGAAGGCGCTGAAAACAGAATAGCCTTTGAACGGAAACGCTTCAACGAAGCAGTGAAGGTTTACAATACTTTCCGGCGACGGTTCCCGCGCAATATTGCCGCTGCGCTGTTTGGCTTTGGCAAGAAAAATTACTTTGAATCAACCCCCGGCAGCAACAGGGCTCCGGATACAAAATTTTAACATAATACAAACAGAAAGCGTATGAGAAGATCAATTTTGACACAACTTTGCGCAGCGGCTTTGCTGCTGCTGTTTACCGGAGTGCAGGCACAGATGCGCTACCGGGTGGAAAATGTACCCAACGTGCAGCTTCAGGATTACCTGCAATATGTTTCCGATCCCGAAAGGATTATCGGTTACAGCGAAACGGAAATCCTGAATGGAAAACTGCGCGAATTGCGCGACTCTTCAGGAGTGCAGGCAGCCGTGGTGGTGCTCCCCGCTATTGATGATGAAAACTATGGTTCGGCAAAGGAGTTTGCCACGGAACTGTTTAATCGCTGGGGCATCGGCGACAGGGAAACCAACAACGGGCTGCTGATTCTGCTGCTGACCGCCGAAGGCGGGCGGGAAGTGGTTTTTGAAACCGGGCAAGGTCTGGAAAGTGTGCTTACTGACGGCTTGTGCAAACTGATCCAGACCCGGAAAATGATCCCTTTTTTGAAAGAAGGAGCTTATGGCGAGGGACTAATAGCCGGCGTGGACGAGGTGGAAAAGGTGCTGAAGGGCACTTCCGAACTGATCGAGAAACCGTTGAGCGCCGGGGATATGAAATGGCCGCTGATCATTTGGCTTGGAGTTGGGGCTGTGGCATTGTACCTGAATGAAAGCCGGAAGAAAAAAGCGCTTGAGAATGCAGATTCACCCTATCAGGCAGCTGTTCAGCAAAGTTCATCCAAAGGACTGGGATGCCTTGTTGCCGGGTTGTTCTTTCCGGTGTTCCTGCTTTACCGGATTTTCAAAGGGTTTGGCAAAAAGAGCGGAGGAGCGCTGATTGACTGCACAAACTGCAAATCGCAGGGAACCGTCAGTCTGAAAAAGGGAGAGCCGGTCATCAGACAACAGGCAATCCCGGGGCAGGATGGCATGAAGGAATATGAGTTTGTGTGTTCCAATTGTGGTTTTGTGCATAAGGAGCTGGTTCCCTACAAATATGTGAAACCACAGACGGAATCACACGGCAGCACCACAACCACCTACCGGAGCAGCAGCTCAAGAGGAGGTTCGTGGGGCGGCGGCAGCAGTGGCGGCGGCGGAGCATCCACAAAGTTTTGAGAAGAGGGGTTCTTCGTGCCCTGGTGTCTTTGTGGCTAAAAAGTTATTTAAAAATTAATCAGTTAAAAATCAGCGTTATCTGCGCTACGGAGTATCCGCGTTATCTGTGTGCCATTAAAAAAACAGATAGAACACGGATGACACAGGCGCACGCAGCACGGAATTACACGGATAGAAAATGAGAATAATAAAAGAAAATAAAATCAAAAACCTTTCGCCCTTTCAGGGCTCT
>CAZVAD010000200.1:0-3157 GCA_964624645.1 uncultured Mariniphaga sp. | reverse complement strand
CAGATACTCCGTAGCACAGATTACACTGATTTTTAACTGATTAATTTTCAAATAATCTTTTTTGCCACGAAGACACTAAGTCACCAAGGTTTCACTAAAATATTCTTTGTGCTTCTTTGTGTCTTAGAGTCTTAGTGGCGATTTTCAAAGACATTTTCTCAAAAAACTCCTTCCCATTCACCCCTCTTTGGGAGGGGCTGGGGGAGGCTCTTTCTCCCCTCCTTGTTCCCAACAGCTATAGGGAGGGCGGAGAGGCTTTAGGGATTAAGGGACACTCCCTTTACGTTCCACGCCTTTACTTTCAGTGCTGGCTTTTCTCCTTTTATATCTGCTAGATAGAAGCTTGCATCATAGCTCCGGGTTTCTCCGGGAAGCAGGGTGATGTAATTATCACTCCAGTAAACCGGCAGAATCGGTTGTTCGGTGGCCGGGTCAACCAAATCGAAGAAAGTGAAAAAAGCTATAGTATTGGTGGGATTGGTAACCTTCAGGTCAACTTTTCCCTGTTCCGTTTCCTTTTCAAATTTGTAATCATACTCTAACTCAATTTCAGGAAGCGTGCTGAGTGCCGTGAAATCGGCATAATCCTTCGGCGGAGTGTGGAATGGCCACTCAAGTTGCTTCGCTGCTTCGTAGTCCAGCACATCCGGCTTGGTGGACAACCAGTAAATGCTGTTGTCTATTTCCTGGTTTTCGGCATCAAAAATCCTCAAATCAAGAAACCACACCGAAGTAAGTCCGTCAATCTCAGGTATTTTATAGATAAACTCCGATTCGTTGGATTTGATGCTGCCGTTCCATTTGTCAGCAAAAATCTCTTTGGAGTGGATATCAAAAACCCGGATCTGCACCGTTACGTTTTCAGCATCGTGCAGGTCTTCATTGGCAAGATAAATATCGTCAAATCCGTATCTGTATATCGCATGAATAGGGTTGCACGCTTTTCTCACCGAATAGAAAGCGCCGTTGGGCTGAAGATAGGTATCGTACAATTGCCAGATCATTTCGGGCCAGGCAGAGTTTAACATCCACTGTACCAGTCCGGTGCTTTTGGGTTTGTGGGCAATGAACGCTTCAAACATCGGGCGCATCAGTTCGTAATTCTGCACCTGATTTTTAAAGGCAAACTCTTCTACGCTGCTTGATTCTCCATACCTAACGTCAAGCGCCTTGCGAATTCTCTTGAGGGTCTTAAAATTATTGCGTCCGGTGTGATACTCCCAGTAGGTGGTGTCGATAGGCCACAGGCTTTCTTCGGGCAACATCTTTTTCAGTGAGGCAAGCGGCGGGATATTTGGGCCGGGGCAGGTTTCGGTGTTAAACCCGAAAGCGCCGCCGAGTTCCGTGTCGGTAAACCAGTAAACAGGTGGCGTGTAGGCGTAGGGCCCAAGCATTTTCATGCCGGTGGGGCCGCTGATATCGCTCACCAGAGGTACTTCGGCAACAATGTTGTTGTCTTCTGTTCCGGCGCCGCCGGCAGAAGTAATATAAATCCGCGACGGATCATATTTTTCAAAAAGTTCAATATATTTCATTTCAAGTTTGGGTGCAGGCAATTTGTCGCTGCCTAACATCCACACATAGATACTTGGGTGATTTCTCAGCCACAGCATCTGGTCTTTCCAGTAGTCTGCCATCAGTTGGATATCTTCATCACTGACTGCGCCGCCATATTTTTCGTGGGTTGGTTTCAGCAGGTATTCATCCCATTCCCAGTGGCAGCTCCAGCCTAACATCATCATAATGCCGTATTCATCACACAAATCATAAAGGTCCTCTGTTTTTCCCCAGAATCCTTCGAGCCGGATGCTGTTCAGGTTCATGTGGCGGACATATTTCATCTGAGCCTCAATGCTTTCATGGGTGTCCTGAAGCAGCATGTCGTCAACCCAGCCACCACCTTTCAGCATGACAAACCTTCCGTTCACTTCAAAAGCGCGGTGCTTGTCCTCATTCATGTAGCTGTCCACTTCCCGGATTCCGTATTTCTTTTCGATTTTGTCCAAAACCCTGTCTCCGGCAATAAATTCGGTGGTGAAATGGTACATATTGGGGTCACCCATGCCGTTTGGCCACCAGAGTTTTACGTTTTTGACGGAAAGCTGGCGGAATTCGTCGGGTGTAAACCTGTAAGACAACGTTTCGCCTGCCGGAACGGTAACCTCCTTTTCTACTACTCCCAGTTCATAATCTACGCGGAGTGTTCCTTTCACAGGCGCGTTGGAGCTGTTGATCAGTTCGGCCTGAATAAACAGGTCGGCTGCATCCAGGGTCTCCTTGTTCACTTTTGAATAGACAAACGGACTGCGGATTTTCAGGCCTTCGTTGATTTCAAGAAAAACCTCCCGGAAAATGCCGATGTTGCGGTCGATTGGGTGCGGATTCCAGTCAACAAAACCAATGGAATATTCACCATCCACATGTTGCCACATTTTCAGGGCAACGGTATTTTTCCCTTCCTTTACAAAATCGTTGATTTTGAAAGTGAACATCAGGAAGGCGCCTGCAAAGTTTTCTTTCCCTTCCACTTTCTTGCCGTTTACCCAAAGATCGGCACGATAGTTTATCCCGTTAAAACGCAGACTGATGGTTTTTTCGATATCCTCTGGTGCGAGTGTGAACGAAGTTCTGAACCACCAGGGTTTTGTAAATTGTTCGGAGTCAATATTCTGCATGTTGATGCCAAAATAGGGGTCTTCAACATACCCATTGGTGGCCATGCTGCCAAGCACGGTTCCCGGCACAACCGCATCCATCCACGCAGAGTCGTTGTAGTCATTTTCCGAAACCGTGCGGTCATCAATTCCTGCCAGTTTTTCGCTGGTCTGCATTTTCCATCCCGACGAAAGGTTCTCTACCTTTGATGTCAAAGGCTTTTCAGTGGTGGTGCACGAAACCCCCAAAACCAGTGCTGCAATTAAAACTAAGATACCTTTTTTCATAAAATCCATCATTTTACAATTTGTAATTTCAACGTGTTAAAATTTTATAATTATGCAAAATAGCCAACATTTTCATCGTATCGCAAACTAAACATTTAAATTTTTCAAATGATAAACTATTCACATTATTTTAACTTGCTTGTTCAATTTTTTAATTTAATACCGTAAATAGAGTTAAAATTATTTATATGTATGGGAGGTGATTTGTATTTAAG
>CAZVAD010000199.1:0-3158 GCA_964624645.1 uncultured Mariniphaga sp. | reverse complement strand
TGCAGCAGTTCATGCACCAGTATCAGCAATGTGAAAGAGAAAACGACAGCGCCAATCAACCAGAAAAGCGGTTCGGAATCTCCACGTAATGCAAGAACCAGCGGGCGGGTGGCAAAAAACAGTCCGGTGAGCACCATGATTACCTGGTAAATCATAAATCCGCGGATCAGTTTACTGTCAACAGAAAGCTGTTCAATCACAAAATCTTTGACACCAGCATGTCCTAAAACGGCAACCTGCTCATAATCATCACTATTCTGCAATTCTTCAATGGTCGGATTCGGCATAACAATCAATCGTTAAAAATAATTCGCAGCATATCCTTAATGCTGATCAGGCGGATTAAAAGGGCAAACAAAACAGATCCGGCTATCATTGCCGCATACCCGTGAAGCCAGTTTTCAAAATTCACGGACAATTCTGCCAGAACGATAACAAATACCGTAAATATAAGAATTCGCAGAATATAAGAGAACCTGGGCCTGAGCCTGAAAATCACAACTGCCAGAACGAATTGGGCGGCTCCGGTAAAAAGTTGGGTGGTCAGGCTGGCATAGGCGGAGCCAAAAGCCTGCATCCGTGGGATAAGAATCAGATTCAGGGCAACATTCAGAAGCACGCCAACGGACGCCATGATGTTGAGCTGCCTCACGCTTCCGTTGGCTGTCAGAAGGGTTCCGAAAATATAGGTGGAGGCAATGCCAATGAATCCAATCATCAGTATTCCAAGAATATCTGCCGAAAATGCCGTGTTGGAAGTGTAGAGCAACGACATGATTTCCGTATCGTAATATGCGCTGGAAACGGCGATGACAATGGCCGGAATCATCAACAGGGTGAACGAAAGTTTAACCACTTCGCCAATGGGTTCACGCTCTTTGATCATTTTTGAAAAAATGGGCAGCAACAAACCCGCCACCAGTGCGCCAAACATGGAAACAGCATCCAGCAGGCGAAAAGCCTGAGCATAAATCCCCGCCTGCTCATGCCCGGTTTTCCCGGGAAGCAGCCGTTCAAGCATCACCGAGTCAATCCGGTTATATAAAGCCATCAGCAAAATGAGCAGCGCATAAGGATAGGATTTCCGAAGAAAAACAATGAAAAATTTCGGATTGAACCGAACAGTAATTCTTCCTGCTTTTTGCAGAACAATGACAAGCGTAATCACGGCTGTCAGAACATAGCTTATGGTTTGAGCATATACAAACCACTGAATATTAAACTTCCCACCTAAAATATTGGTAAAAAGAAGAATGCTGCAGATGGCAATCATCAGGGAGCGGTCAAGTACCGAAAGAAAGCTGTCCGTGCGAAAAAATTGCAATGCGGTGATGTTCGAACGCAGATACAATGTGAACGAAATAAGAAACTGATTGAGAATCAGGAAAAACAACAGATGAAACTGGACTTTATCATACCCTATGATGCCGGCTATTGCCAGGCTGAAAAGGGTATAAACGACTGCCAGAACAAGCTTCAGCCCGACAATATTGGAGAGATGTTTCGGCAGCAGGAAGTTGTATCGTGAAATATTCCGGTTGTTGTAGTTGGTAATCCCGACATCTAACAGAATGTTGAGAATCATGGAGAAATTGAACAACGCAAAATAGAGCCCGTAGCTTTCGTCGCCTACCATATTCTGGACAGTACGGTCGATTCCGAATATCCAGAAGGGCTTAATCAGCAGATTAAGGCTGACTAAAAGAATTAAGTTTGTTACAAATTTCCGTTTCAAATTATTTCAATCTCTTAGAATTATGAAGCAAAAAAATTGCTGCAAAAATATAAGAAAAGATACAATGTTTAAAATAATATATAAACGCAAAAACAGCCGGATTATTTATAAAAAGGAAATATTTTATACTTTTATTTTTTTATTGCACTATTATTAAAATAATGCATTTTTCCACGCTGAATATTACTCCTATTTTATGAGAATTGCTGTAAATACAAGGTTGTTGATAAAAGGGAAGCTTGAAGGAATCGGCAGGTTTACCCTCGAAACGCTCAGGCGGATTGCACAGAATCATCCGGAGCATCAGTTTATTTTTTTCTTTGACCGCCCTTATGACAAGGATTTTATCTTTTCTGAAAATGTTACGCCAGTTGTCGCCGGACCGCCGGCAAGGCATCCGTTTCTGTTCTATATCTGGTTTGAGTGGCAGATTCCCCGTTTACTGAAAAAACATAAAGCCGGTTTGTTTCTCTCCCCTGACGGGTACCTCTCATTAAGGTCAAAAGTGCCGCAACTTGCAGTGATACACGACCTCAGCTTTGTGCACAGGCCCAAAGACCTGACTCCGCTGATGCGGCGTCACTACAATTTCTTTTTTCCGCGTTTTGCAAAAAAGGCAAAAAGAATTGCCACAGTTTCCAACTATTCCAAAAATGATATTATCCGGACTTTCAATGTGGACAGCTCAAAAATTGATGTTGTTTACAGCGCGAATGTCAAGAATTTAAAACCTCTGGCTCCTGCCGCCCAGGAAAAGGTCAGAAAAACCTACACTTCGGGCAGTCCCTATTTTTTATTTGTCGGTGCATTGCATCCGCGAAAAAACATCACCGGCCTGTTGCAGGCCTTTGAGCTTTTCAAAACCCGGAATGAAAGCGATATGAAACTGCTTGTGGTGGGCGGGAAAATGCACAAAACCGGAGAAATTTTCAATACCCTTGAAGAATTGACCTGCAAGGATGATGTTGTTTTTGCAGGCAGAGTCGCCGATGAAGAGCTGCATAAAATCTACGGCGCCGCATTCGCAATGGCTTTTATCCCTTTTTTCGAAGGTTTCGGCGTGCCGGTCATTGAAGCGATGAGCGCCGGTACGCCTGTTATCTGCTCAAACACCACATCCCTGCCCGAAGTGGGCGGTGATGCCGCATTGTATGTTGATCCGGCCAATATTGCCCAAATTGCAGATGCCATGCAAACCCTTGTCAATTCTCCCGAATTGCGGGAGCAACTCATAGCAAAAGGATTGGAGCAGAAATCTGAATTTTCATGGGACGAAACCGCCCGCTTGCTGTGGGAGAGCATGGAGAAAGCGCTTTCCTGAAAAAAGGGATTAATATTTAATGATATGAACATCCGCATATATTCCTAAAAGTCATTGCAACTCGCTGATTTACTGAGCACTATAGAGATTTCTCCCTGCGGT
>CAZVAD010000198.1:0-3161 GCA_964624645.1 uncultured Mariniphaga sp. | reverse complement strand
CAATTCTTTTTATCAATTCGAATTCAGAATCGGAATAGCGGGGATCCCAGGGAGTTCCTTCAGAGCCGGTACCCACTTCCTTTTCAATCTGTTGTGCCGCCGGTTTATTGTTGTTTGCCATTGCCTGCGTCCATTTCAGGATAGGGTCGGCGGGTGATTTTCTACTCCATTGCTGCAGAAAGTTTTCTGTAAGCTGATTCATTCCCATGCGTTTGGCTACAACGACAAAAAGGTAGTCCACCGAATTATTCCTTCCTGTTTTCTGCCCGGTGAAATCAATAATCTTCTGGTAAAGTGCATGCACTTTTTCAGTTTCATTTAGTCTCAGCAAGCATTCAGCTTCGAGAAAATCTTCAATTCTTTCATCCACCACAAACGGACGGCCAACGCCCAGGTTTTCAGGCCAGAGCCGGGCTTTGGCAACAGACTCCAGCGCTTCCGCAACCTTGTTTTTCCCAAGGTGCTGCAAGGTTTCCATAACTGCCGCCTGCCGGTAGGTGATTCGTCCGTAGCGCGCTCCTTCGTTGGGTAGAATCACCGTATTTTCCAATTCATTCAGACATTCTGAATACATTTCATTGGCCAGCAGACTTTTTGCATAGTTGTATTGCAAAACATCATTTTCCGGGAAACGTTTCAAGGATTCTTTTGAAAGCTCCAACGCTTCTTTAGCCTGATTCTTACTGAGATAAAAATCAATCATTGCCAGCGAAGTCCGCCAGTCGGCAGCACCAATTTCCAGCGCTTTTTTCAGATCGGATCCGGGATTATAATTTTTTTGGTTGCCAAAAAAGTCCTTTCTGGTCAGGTAAAAACAGTGGGCATCAGGCTGCTCTTTGCAGGCATTGAAAAGTTCCGTTGCCTTTTCTGTATTTCCCAGATGCCAGTGCAACAAAGCCAGGTAATATTTTGGTTTCCAGTCATCCGTTTGTGAAATAGCCCATTCCAGAATGGCAACCATTTCGTGACGGAAAGGAAGTACAAATTCCGGCCTGTCCTGCAGGAATTTCTCAAAATAAAGCGCTGATTTTTTACTGTTTGCTTTTTGGTTTAAATAAGATAGCAAAAGGTTGACTAATGCGTTTCCGGGTGAAAGTTCAAGAATTTGCACCGCTTCTTCTTCACAGCCCAAATCGTTGTACCACAAAGCTATTTCCATGAAGGTCTGATACGGAAGTTCATTTCTTATCAGCGAAGTAAAATTTTGGGCTGACTGATGATTTGGTTTTAAAAGATATTTTTCCGCCCTCGAAAAGTGGTTCAGCGGCGAAATGGGTTCCAGTTGTTTCATGCAGCGGTTAACTTCCGCTTCGTTTCCCGATTTTCGGGAAATAGCGGACTTCAAAACCAAAGCTTCCTGATTGTCTGCTTCCTTTGCAAGAACCCGCTCCACATATTCCCTGGCAACCGGCAGATTATTTTTCTGAATAAAAAGTTTTGTCAGCTCCAGCCAGGCTGCAATCCGGTATTCGGGCGAAAGCGAAGCCACGGCAAAGCCGTCGCGGGCATCTGCCAGACGATTTGTCTGCTTATTGACAACTCCGTAGAGAAAATTTGCCTTCGGATCGTAGGTGTTGACGGCAAGCGATTTCTTCAAACAGGTCAGCGCCTCTTCAAAATCCGCTTTTCTAAACCAGAGTTCTGCCAGATGGTTCAGCGCCGGAATGTAGTTCGGGTCTTTTTCCAAACACGCTTCAAAACTGCGGAAAGCCCTGTCGTAATGTCCCTGATAAATCCAGTTTACACCGTCGGTATATAGCCCATACACGGAATTCCAGTCGAAATCCTCAGGCGCTTTCACCGGGCGGGAAGTGGTTTCACCGGCAGTATCTTCGGTATATTCCAGCGTTTCATTTGTCCCTGCAACAATTTTTAAATACTCATTTCCCGGATTCAGCGGAATGGTTGTTTCCCAGATTTCCAGTGGTTTTTTATCAATACCGAAGGTATATTTCAATTCATCGCCGAAATAGATTTTAATTTCATCGTTGAAATGCTGCAGCGGAAAAAAAAGTATGGTTTGCTCATCACTCTTTTTAATGACATTCAAAGCTCCCAGATTGTTTGCTTTGGAAACGCCGCCGATATTCAGCACCGGAAACCAGTACTCTTTAAATTCATCCGTGACATACGGAAGAAAACCAAAGTGCTTAAACGGGGTTCGCGTGCTGCCGGTTGCTGCCTGATTGAAAAGCCGCCCGGTCTGAAATTCAACATATTGTCCGTCAGTATCGGTCAGCAAATCTTCCCAGATTGCCCCCGAGCGCGACTGGGACCAGAGAAAAATCTTCCGCCCAAGTTTGTCGCCAAACAACGAATAGTTGCCGGAGCCAAAATCCAGATCGTGCCAGTAGGCTGCATAAAATCCGTCAACCGAGCGAATTACATGGTTGCTGGCATCACTCGTAAGGTAATTCCGGTAAAACGATAAATCGTTGCCTTGCTCATCAAGCGGCCAGGAATTTGCATTCCCGCCGTGCCCAATCCAGCGATCGCCCGGAAAAATCATCTCCAGATCCCCTTCCGCCTGAAAGGCGGCATTACACCATTGATAGTATGGTTGCAGAATCGGCATCTGATTCATATACCTTGTTTTTGTCGTGAAATAGGCTTTGTCAGGTTGCAGATTAATCTCAGTTTCCCAGCGGGTGCGGGTCATCAGTTCAATGCCGCCCACGAAACAACTGACGCTCTTGTCATCGTTTTCCCTGACATAATAATCAACCGGCGTTGAAACGTGTGGCGAATGACCGATTATTCCGAAGTTGAACTCAATACCGCCCGATGTCCACGGGCCGCGCATAGCAATGTTGCGGAATTTCACCACCGAGTTGTAATAGATAAACTCATTCCCGGTCGATTTTTCAATGGCGCCCCAGATTTTGCCGCCGATTTCGGGGAAAACATGCACTTTTACGAACGCGTTTTCCATCTCAATTACTTTCCACTCTTTCTGCTCAGCATCCTTGCTGTAGCCGTCAAACCGGAAATAGGGATAAAAATTACTGCCGGGTCGGGCAACCGGGTCGGGGTCTGAGTACATGTAGGTTGCAAAAGATTTTTTTATCTCTTTGATAGTCGCCAGCCGCTCCGAGCAACCAATCAGCATTACAAAAAGAATTACAATTGTAGGAATCTGGTTTTTCATTTTTGATTTTTTT
>CAZVAD010000197.1:0-3213 GCA_964624645.1 uncultured Mariniphaga sp. | reverse complement strand
ATTTCGCCTGAAAAGCCCGATCAGTTGGGCACAAGCACGGCATCAGGAGCCGTTTGGCTGAATGAACGAATTGAAGTGGACGGATTGTCAGAGCCTTACCTGTTTGCCGGCTGGGATAAAAGAAGCGCATGGATAAAAAATGACGGACACAGCAGCGTTGATTTCGTTTTTGAAGTGGATAAAAACGGTAACGGCGCCTGGGCGGAATTGAAAACCATTCCGGTGGGCGCCGGAGAAGCACAATTTACAGAATTCGGCAAAAATGACCCGGGAGAATGGATTCGCGTAAAGGTAAACGCAGCCACTGTTGCTACTGTTAATTTTAACTATACCGGAAATGAAGACCGGAAAACATCCCCTTCCGCAATTTTTGACGGACTTTCAAAAGTTACGGAAGCTAAATCAATCGGGGGCTTGCTCTGTGGTTTGGGAGACGACCGGCGTGCATTAGGCATTTCAGCGGTAAGTTTTGAAAACGGCAATTCATCAGAAACCGGATATTATGAGCTGGATGGCGAATTAAATCTCGTTAAAAAAGAAGATTTGGAAACCCAAACGTTTATCCGTGAAAAAATGGCTATTCCTGAAAATGTTATTGACATAGAGGAATCGTCGGTACTGATTACTGATGACAAAGGACGCAGATGGCGTCTGCCATTGGGAGCCAATGAATATAAACCCCTGACCGGTGCGGCACAATTGCGTATCTGCCGCGAAGTGGCCACAGAGCGCGATCTGTTCCATGCCTGCGGAACTTTTTATGAATTGCCGGCTGAAAATGCCGACGGGTACGCCAAAATCCGGCCGGTAGCTTCACACAATTTCCGGATACACGACTACGCTTCCTATCGCGGGATGCTGGTGATGACCGGCATTGACCCGGATGCCAAAGCCGGCGAACATATTGTACGTTCCGATGACGGACAGGCGGCTGTCTGGTTAGGCGCCATTGATGATTTATGGTCATTGGGAAAACCGGGCGGAGTTGGCGGGCCGTGGAAAAACAGTAAAGTAACTGCCGGTGAACCGTCAGACCCCTATCTGATTGGATTTTATGATAAAAAGAACCTTGAAATTTCACATGATGCCGATCAGCCGGTAAAATTTCGCATTGAAGCAGAACCCATCGGACACGGGCCGTGGATGCTTTATCAGGAAATTACCGTTCATCCCGGTGAAAGTTTCAGACATCGGTTTCCGGAAACTTTCCAGGCAAGGTGGATCCGGTTTACCGCCAATCACGACTGCTCTGCAACTGCCTGGCTTGTTTATGATTAATTTAAATACATAATATTAAAATCATTGAAATAAACGGAGAAATATGATTGCAAGAACGTTAAGACATCGAATTTCAGTAATTTTCATCCTGATTTTTTTGGGGATATATTCCCTTTCTGCCCAGCATATTTTTGTTGAAGCGGAAAGCTTTTCCGGCAAGGGCGGCTGGGTGGTTGACCAGCAAAGTGTTGATCAGATGGGTTCACCCTATCTGATGGCCCACGGATTAGGCGTTCCGGTGGAAAATGCAAAAACTCAGGTTTTAATTCCTTCCACCGGGAAATACCGCGTTTGGGTACGGACACGGAACTGGGTTGCTCCCTGGAATGCCGGCGAGGCGCCCGGTAAATTCCGGCTGATTGTCAATAGCACTCCTGTAAAAACGGTATTCGGGACAGTGGGAGCGGAGTGGCACTGGCAGGATGGCGGAATTATCCGTTTAAAAAAAGGGGAAACTGAAATTGCCCTGCAGGACCTGACCGGTTTTAACGGACGTTGTGATGCAATTCTTTTATCCAGGGATTTAGATTTTACGCCGCCCGAAGAGCCTGCGGCACTGGCCCGGTTTCGCCGCATCCAGACCGGGATTTCAGACCACCCGGAAGTTGCCGGAAATTATGACTTGGTCGTTGTGGGCGGTGGAATTGCCGGAATTTGCACTGCTATCAGCGCTGCCCGGTTAGGCTGCAAAGTGGCGCTGATTCAGAACAGGCCGGTACTTGGCGGCAACAACAGCTCCGAAGTGCGGGTTGGGCTTTCCGGTCTGATTTTTCAGGAACCCTATCCCAATCTGGGCAAGCTGGTTGATGAAATCGGCTCAGCCGGGCACTGGACACTGTGGGAAGCCAAACGGGACCCGGAAGCTGAGCGAAGCAAAAAGATTTTTGAAATCATTGAAAGCAACCCCGAGAAGACTATTCACAATGCAGGGCCGGAAAGCAATTATGGCGACGATAAAAAACGGACGGTTGTTGAAAATGAAGACAATATTGAGCTGTTTCTCAATACGCATGTTTTTAAGGCAGAAAAATCCAACGGAAAAATTGCCTCTGTTACAGGAAAGAATATTCTGACAGGGAAAGAACTGAAATTTAACGGAGTGCTGTTTGTCGATTGCACAGGTGACGGAAACCTCGGTTTTTTAGCCGGTGCGGATTTCCGGATGGGAAGAGAGAGCCGTGCAGAAACAGGAGAACCCAGCGCTCCTGAAAATGCGGATAATCTGGTAATGGGAACTTCAGTGCAATGGTATGCAGATGATCTTGAAAAACCTGCTGCATTCCCGGAATGTCCCTGGGCGGTTCAGTTCACGGAGGAGACCTGCCAGCACCTCACCCGCGGCGACTGGGACTGGGAAACCGGCTTCTATCTGGATCAGGTGGAGGATATTGAATATATCAGGGATTATGGGCTGCGGGCGCTTTTCGGAAACTGGTCATTCCTGAAAAACTCAAGCAAGGAAAAGGAGAAATACCAAAATTACCAGCTCGCCTGGGCAGCATACATTGGCGGGAAACGTGAATCGCGCAGGCTTATGGGCGATGTTATTCTGAAGGAGCAGGATTTGCTTGAGAGAACTTCTTTTCCCGATGCCAGTTTTACAACAACCTGGAGCATTGACCTGCACTATCCGGTTGCGCTGGAAGGTTTTGAGGAAGAGCCTTTTCTTTCCAAAGCGGTTGCCCCCAAAATTGAACCCTATGCCGTTCCCTACCGGTGCCTTTATTCGGGGAATGTTGACAACCTGTTTATGGCAGGACGAAATATCAGTGTAACACATATTGCCCTGGGAACCATAAGGGTGCAACGCACCACCGGCATGATGGGTGAAGTGGTCGGGATGGCTGCTTCGCTGGCAAAAAAACACAACACCAATCCAAGAGGGGTTTATCAGAATCATCTGGATGAATTGAAATCATTGATGGAAAAAGGAAT
>CAZVAD010000196.1:0-3227 GCA_964624645.1 uncultured Mariniphaga sp. | reverse complement strand
TGTTTTCTGTCATTTTTTGTAAGTTTACCCGCTGTTTTCCGAAGTTTAATCTAAAGTACTTTCTATGCAGATACTCAAAAACCTTTATCAGACCGGTGGAGATTTAAACGGCGTAACCTTTGATTTACAAGGCGCCTTGTGGAACGATGGCAACTCATATATTCTCAAAACGGAGGATGGATTAATCATGTTTGACTGCGGGTGTGGCGACACGATGGATCAGATATTCCGAAACATGGAATACTGGGGATTGAATCCTGAGGACATAAAATACTGTTTTCTTACCCATCCGCATTTTGACCACACCGGCGGCGGGCATATCCTGAAAGAACGGGGCGTCCGGTTCATTGCGGTTCAGGAGACAGCCGACGCAGTGCAGTCGGGCGACGAACGCTGCGCCGGGTATCTCTACCACAAAAAATTCATTCCGTTCACCATTGACCGGGTCGTTGAAGACGGTGAAACTGTCAACGTGCTTGGCACAGACTTCCTGGTTGGCAAATATCCCGGACACTCCATGGGCTGCACCGCCTTTTCATTTCAGCACGAAGGCAAAAGCATCGTGGTCAGCGGCGACATCATCGGCACTTTACTTGCCGGCGATTTCGGCTGGGGCGGTTCTTTCGATTTCGACAAAAAGATTTACACCGAATCGCTCCGGCGCTTTGCAAAACTGGACCCCGACATCATGCTCCCGGGCCACGGACTGATCTATTTTCACAAACCGCAATGGCGCGTGGAAGACGCATACAACAGTGCGCTGATTCAGTGGAGATAGCAGCCTCTTGTCACTACTTTTTCACATGAAATAAAGCTGAACCCGGGAGAAGGGTCTCCGGTGTATTCAGACTGGCATAGCTGACCTCAATCTTTTTCGTTCCGCCGTGCTGGAAGTAGAGCACTTTCAGCTCATGGAATCCTTCTTCTAAAGCAATGAGGGCATCTTCTTTCTGCAATCCATGCCTGCCGTCATTGTCAATAACCAATTGGCCGTCAATATATACTTTCGAGCCGTCGTCGCTGAAAGAAAACAGCCGGTACACTGCGGTTTCAGGCACTTTGACCAGCCCGCTGAATTCCAGGCCAAAATGATTTTCCCTGTCAGCCACACTCAGTTTCAAATTGTCGGTTACCCCCTGTTTCAGCGGCTGCATGGAAGAAAAATCATGGACACTTCTAAATTCCCCTTCGTAATATTTGTAATGGATTCCCGCTTCTGCATTTTCCACCTTTTTTGCAGGGATAAACTTCTGGTTTTCGTCTGTCAGGAATGAATACCCAAACGGGAAATTATAATGCAGCATGGTGCCGTCAATCGTCCTGATCCAGGTATTAAATCCATATTTACCCTCCTGCAACTCAATGATGCGCGATCCCTTTATGTCCCCATAGCCGCCGTAGCCGGAGCTTTGCCCGTACGCCAGCGCAATTCCGTTATAAATTCCGATATAGTTGTTGTTGTGATCGTGCCCCACAAATGTTCCCATCACATCTTTCATTTCCCAAAAAGCGGTGAACATTCCGGTATTTATTTCCGGCGAACAGATTCTTTCATCGCTGTCGCCAATGGTGGTTGGTTTTCCGATTACCTCAGCATATTCAGGCAGCGGAATATGAAAAAACGCAAGGGCGGGATAAGGTTTGCCGCCATTCAGCGCAGTGTAACGCCGGCTCTGCTCCCGGTACCAGTTTATCTGGTCAAACTTTATCCAGTCGTAATCACTGACGGTCTTGTCCGGAGCATAGGCGTTGGAGTCAATGAAATAGAGCAATGCTTTCCGTTGGTCCGAATCTGAAGATTGCAGGCTGATGATGTAATTTCCTTCGCCTGAAATATCTTCGGGTCCTATTTCACCCACAAATGCCGGAAATGTGGCCAAGTATTCATAGATTTGATTATGCGTCCACTCGCTCTCATGGTCGTGATTCCCCATCGTAACGGCAAATTTCACGTCATAATCAGCAAAAATGGACATCACACTTTTCCAGCCTTCAATGGCGGGATGATTCACAACATCTCCCGAAAGCACAGCCAGGTCAGGCTTTTCGGTCTCAAGCACATGCCGGATCACTTCAGCAGTTTTTTCGCATTTTTCCACCTCTTCGTTCCGCCAGTGGATATCGGTAAACTGTGCAATTTTAAACTTTTTGTCTTTGTTGAATTTTAAGGTCAGCTCTGCGTCCTGCACTTCTTCCTGCTTTTGTTCAGGCGCATTGCAGGCAGATAAAAACAACGAAACCCATACAATTAAGAACCAACGATTTAAGAACATTTTTCTCATAACTTAACTATTTGTTTTTTTAACTTAACCAGACGTATAAAAATATTGTGACGGCAGAAAGGATTGCCAGATGCAGGCGCCAGTCCTTCCAGCCTTCAAATTTCGCAACCCCGCCGGAATAACTGATGGTTGTCTTAGCCAGTTTTTCGGGCGCTGTTTTCACGGTAAACGCAGAGACAAGGAACAGGACACCCGTAATCAGAATTTCAGCCCACAATCCCCGGAAGCCAAAATTCAGGGTGTATTTATAATGCAGAAACGGGAAAACCGCCTTGCCCGTTTCGGGTCCCAGAAACTGGTCAACAACAAAGATTGTTGCAAGAATCACCCCCACAATAACTGAAACGGTAGCTCCCTTAAAAGTAACCTTCTTGCTCACAATCCCGAAAAAGATTGCCGGGAAAACCGGAATGACCAGATAGGCCGAAATGGTTTGCAGGTATTTGTATAATCCTTCATCGTTCTTATAAACCAGATACGCTGCGCCGATGCCCAGCAAAACCACAACAAAAATCACAATCCGGCCAATAAGCACCTGTCTTTTTTCCGGGGTATCCGGGCGGAGTTCCACAACAAAATCGCGTACCACCAGCGTGGATACCGAGTTCAAAACAGCAATCAGCGATGAGATGAGCGCCGCAATCAGCGACGCCAGCACAAGTCCCCGCACGCCTGCGGGAAGCAACTGGTTCAACAGTACAATGAAAGTCTGCTTGGTTTCATCGCCTTCCAGTCCCGGGAAAAGCGCAAATGCAATCACTCCGGGAAGGGCAAAAATAAAAATCGGGAAAAGTTTCAGAAAAGTGGCAAACATAGCCCCCCATCTTGCCTGGTGCAGGTTTGGAGCTGCCAATACCCTTTGCACATTCACCTGATCAATCCCCCAATAGAAAATTCCGGCATAAAAAGCGGTGGCAAGAATTCCCCAGAAAGGATAAACCGGGT
>CAZVAD010000195.1:0-3294 GCA_964624645.1 uncultured Mariniphaga sp. | reverse complement strand
AAACTTCCGCATCATTCTTCCCGCATTTTTATTCAGACTTTTATTTTTTTTCATTATTGAAATTTTGAAAAAACTTACTGTCCTATCACCTCATCCGGGAACGGAATTGTTTTTCCGGTAGCTTTTTCAACCGGCATTTGAGCATCTCTTGATTTTAATGTCTCTCCTAAAATTCTGGCTAATTTTTTCACAACCGGATAATTGCTGGCTGCCAGATTATTTTTCTCCCCGATATCATTTGAAAGGTCATATAACTCAAATGACCGGTCGCGCATGTTGTAGATGATTTTCCACTTTCCGTAGCGGATTGCGCTAAAATAATTTATGCCAAGATTGTTATCGTGCTCTATGTTAATCCATTTGCTGGGATAGTGAAAAACCAAAGGTCTTTCAGATTCCTTTTTGCCGGGATTTTTCAGGTAGCGAACAAAGCTCTGCCCGTCGGTTTCCTGAATAATATGCTGCGAATCAATATTTGCCATTTCCAAAATTGTCGGAAAGAAATCTTCAATAATGACAGGGTGTTGGTTTATGGATTTCGGAGCAGTAATCCCCGGCCACTTCACAATCATCGGAACTCTTATTCCGCCTTCGTATATCGAACCTTTACCTGATTTCAGCGGATAATTGTGTGTGTTTACCGACCCGCTGCGCTGATGATGATCCAATCCGCCATTATCGCTTACAAACAGGATAATTGTATTTTTTTCCACGTCATTTTTTGTCAGAAAATCCATGATATCCCCCAGGCTTTTGTCCATGCCTTCCAGTAGGCTGGCATATTTGGCTTCAATGCTGTCGAGGCCTGCATCGTAGTATTTCTGCACAAAACGCTTGTCATCCGTAATCGGGGTATGCACCGCATAATGAGACATGTTCAGAAAAAACGGCTCTTTTCTTTCAATCGGAACTTCCAGCGCTTTGATTGCTTCAAGGGTCAGCGCTTCGGTTAAAAATTCGCCGGTATTGTAATATTGCTGCAAATCAGGAACTGCCTGCAATTGCGATTTTCCCGGCATATTCCCATACCGCTCTTCGGAAAGATAACTTTGCGGATGCCCGCCGGCATGTCCGGCAATGTTTACCATAAAGCCCAGATTGTAAGGACTTGAGCCCGGCGTACCCATTGATCCCCAGTGCGCTTTCCCCACGTGAATCGTGTAATAACCTGCATCCCTCAGCAACTGCGGGAATGGTGTTGCATGAACCGTGTGTTCTGTCTCCGGGCTATTGCTGAGCCCGTTCATGTTCCACTTTAAAGGTTCAAACTGTTCATCTTTGGCATTCGTGTCCGTATTTTTATTGGGCGAAGTCCAGTTTGTTACACGGGTTCTGGCTGCATTCATCCCGGTGATGTAGCTGACTCTGGTCGGGGTGCAAACCGGCTGGGCATAAGCGCTCGTGAATTTCATTCCTTCATTGGCAAGCCGGTCCATATTTGGCGTATGATACCGCCTGTTCAACGGCATAATTGTATCATAAAACGGCACCGAAGTATCCATCCACCCCATGTCATCCACCATGAAAACGATAATATTTGGCTGATTTTGAATGCTTTTCTCCTGAGGTACTTCACATGCTGACAGCATGAAAAAAATCAAGACAAAAAATAATCGGAAAGAATTCATAGGGCACTGTTTTTCAGATTTGCTTTAATCTATATCCACAATGTTTTTCACTTTTTTCCTGAAATTTTCAATCCGGTGAAAAGTCAGAAAATTGGCATCGTGGCTGTTATTGGCCAGTTCCTTGCCGTCAAAATAAGCCGTCCGGCTTGCCACAATCATATCCTCTCCGTCCACTAACCAATCGACATACTGAAAACCGGAATGGGCAGCATCCGGATGCTGAAGGACTATTTCGTGAATCTTCCAGTGCAACAAATCTTCGGAGCTCATCAATACTAAAGTATTCCTGAAGTTTGGGGCATTGCGTCCGGGAAATTCCGGTATAAATTTTTTGGCAATGGCATTACTCAGCGTCCAATATCTTTCTGATTTTTCATCATATCGTATAGCAAACTTTTTACTGCCGCCGGGGAAAGGGACAAAACCGGTCTCCGGGTCAAAAGTAGCCTGCTTCCCATCAGGGCTTATGCGCACAATCGCAGCCTTTTCTTCGTAGGTCGTGCGGTCGTCCACCCGCAAAATATTCACTATTCCCCCATCGGGAGTCACTACCGCGTTTCCTTCCAGCCACCCCGTGAAATTCCCATCGAGATAGGTGGAGTCATACAACAGGGAATTACTTGCCGTCCAACTGCCTGCTTTCAGCAAATCGGCATCCACCGGAGCGGACATCATCATGGCGCCATATCTTTTTCCCCAGGCCAGATCAGGCCCGTGGGCGGTTTCCATAGCCCTCCACAACCGGCCATTATGCTCAATAACTGGCATGGGCGCACAATGAAACATTCCTCTCCGCACGAGTCCGTTCTCCGCATTGGAAGGCTGCGTCCAGGTCTCTCCGCCATCAGTTGACCTGCGCACCAGCACGGTGCCATGATGCCGGTCAGGACCAATCAGATAAAGGTCTCCCCGGTGCACAAACAAACTGGACCAAAATGCCCCGCGAATCTCACTGGCCTTCGTCCAGGTTTTTCCGCGGTCTTTTGACCGGAAAATTAATGTAACTGCACTTAGGTATTCCGAACTTTCCGGCCCGAACAAATCGTGAGAAGCCACATAATCCCCATCGGGGAGAATGGCTATACTCGGCGAACCGATATACTGCCGCGAAGAAGCCGGCTGATAGTCAATCACCACTCCGGGAACTTCCGGCCACAGATTATTTTGTGCGTTTAAAGGCGGAAAGAAAAGAAATGCCAAAACTCCGATAAATAATTTTAACCACATCACATCATCAAAATTGACCGGAGCGTTAAAAGTTGTCCGAGACTTATATCCGGGAATTTCATCCAATTTTTTGTTTTTTATCATTTTTAAGTCTTAAAAAAATTATCTGTTCTGAAAATAAATCTTAAATGCTGAAACTTAAAATACAGATGCAAGTTACACAAATTATTGAAGAAAATATTTGGCTGAAGCCCTTTCATTTTGCAACAATGGCCAACTGATTTCAACTCAGAATAATTTAATGATCAGGTATTTCACTCCTAAACATCTGACAAATAAGGCATTTGTAATCCTTCACATCGTCAGAATCAGATATTGACGCACTACTGAACAGCATGGAACTACAACACAAATGCGTGAACGCTTATTTTTTTACATGCTGTACAATTCTTTTTATCAATTCGAATTCAGAATCGGAATAGCGGGGATCCCAGGGAGT
>CAZVAD010000194.1:0-3360 GCA_964624645.1 uncultured Mariniphaga sp. | reverse complement strand
TCTGAAAGGAAAAAGAAAATCGCTGCACAGGGGCAGATGGAATTTGACAACTGGATGCAGGTGAACTATCCTGTTCTTTGGGATGTGGACAATCCCGTGCTGTATCAACTGAAAACCATTGTGAAAGAAGGGGATGTTGTTTTAGATGAAAAAACTTCTGCATTTGGTTTTCGCACGTTTGAATTTACGGCCAACGACGGCTTTCACCTGAATGGCAGGCGTTTGCAATTGAAGGGAGTTAACCTGCATCACGACCACGGCCCCCTTGGCGCAGCTTTCAACTACCGTTCGATGGAACGAAAGTTTGAAATTATGAAAGAGATGGGCGTTAACGCCATCCGCAACAGCCACAATGTGGAAGCGCCGGAGTTTCTGGAACTTTGCGACAGAATGGGATTTGTAGTTTTTGACGAAGCGTTTGACAAATGGAACAATACGGCGGATTATGTTCGTGGAACTGACTTTTATGAATTTGGCGAGCGCAATATCCGCAATTTTGTGATGCGCGACAGAAATCATCCGTCGGTGGTTATCTGGAGCGTCGGGAATGAAATGGGCGATTTGCAGACCAATTTCGATTACGGTTTGCGCCGGTTGGCAGCAATGGTGGGATTTGTCCGTAAGTACGACATTTCACGTCCGGTAACTATGGCGTGTCATCAACCGGAGGATTCACACTGGCGCCATTTTGATTATTATGACGTGCACTCCTGGAATTACAGTCAGCGCTGGGAGCCTGCCCGGAAGTTAGATCCGTCAAAATCGGTTATAATCAGTGAATCCGCTTCCACAGTGAGCACCCGAGGCTTTTATGAGCTTCCGCTTCCTAAGGCAAAAGATGATTTTTCCGCATCGAATTATGCCGCTTCCTGGGATCTGAATTCAGGTTTTTATTCAGAGATTCCCGACGATGATTTTATGTGGCAGGAAGAGGGAAAATATATTGCCGGAGAGTTTGTCTGGACCGGATTTGATTATTTGGGCGAACCTTATCCCTATGAATCTTCCCGGAGTTCCTACTTCGGAATTGTGGATTTGGTAGGGATTCCCAAAGACCGGTATTATCTCTACAAAAGTTACTGGCGGCCCGATGATGATATGGTGCATATCCTTCCGCACTGGAACTGGGAAGGCTATGAAGGCAAAAATGTCCCGGTGTTTGTATATACCAATGGCGACAGCGCCGAGCTTTTTCTCAACGGCAGATCACTTGGGAAAAAGTCGAAAAACCCGTTGTCGGAAAACTCCACGGAACGCTACCGCCTGATGTGGCATGATGTAGTTTACGAACCGGGTGAGCTGAAGGCAGTGGGGTATAAGGAAGGAAAAACGGTGGGTGAAGCGGTGGTAAAAACTGCCGGAAAACCACATTCCTTACGGTTAACTCCCGACCGTACCGTCATCACCGCATCGGGCGAAGACCTCAGTTTCATTCTTGTGGAAGCGCACGATAAAGAAGGAAATCTTTGTCCGCTGGCGGATAATCCCGTTCATTTTGAAATTGGTGGTCCGGGGGAGATTGCCGGAGTGGGAAACGGCGACCAGAGGTCTTATGAGCCGTTTCAGGCCGATTTCAGAAAATTATTCTACGGGAAAGCGATGCTGATTGTCCGTTCGGTGAAGGATAAGCCGGGAAATATCAAAATTACGGCAACTTCCTCCGGTTTGCAGTCTGCAAAGCAGACACTTACAACTCAGTAGGCGAACTGATATTTATTTGTTGTTCCTTTTTGCCCTGAAAAGCCTGAAATAAGTTGTAATCAGTGAAAAAACAAGCAATGGAGAACCTGCATAAAACAGAATCCGGCTGTATTTGGGATAAATTTTGGTGAATCCTTCCACGTCCTGAATTCTGAAAATAAAGACCAGTCCCAGAGCAATCAGGAAAAGGCCGGCTGCCATTCCGATTACCGGAAGGGCTTTCCGGCATGAAACCTCTTGTCCGTATTTGGTTTTCCGGCGGAGGTATGCCAGAAGAAAAATCCAGAAAACCCAGGATAAAACCTGAGTAAACCGGAGCGCCCTGAAATAGTTGAACAATGTGGCAACCTGACGGGAAAACAGGTTTTTCATTTCATAATACGGCCTGTCGTTCAGCAAAAGCACTGTCAGTTTGCTTTGATCACGGGTTTTGATGATGTTGAGAATTGCCTCCTCCTTTTCGTGCCAGGATAAACTGCTCCATTCCGGAATCTGAAAGGCATTCCAGAGGGAGCAGACACCGCCGTAGCCGTGAAAATCAAGGCCGCCGTTCATAATCAGGCCATTCGCTTCACAAAAGGATTTAATGCGCCGGTAAACTTCGCGGTCATACCGTTTGTCGGTTGCCGTGTTTTCAATTTCAAAACCGTCAACGCCAAGGTCGCGGTAGTATTCGAGTGTTTTTCGTTCACCGTCAAACCAGTGGTTTACAAGGATTGCGGCGCCGTCAGCGCGTGCCATTGCCACAACAGCCGAGTCGGGCAATCCTTTGGTGCTGAAATCGTTTTTCAGCCCCAGGAGACTGAGGTGGTTGCTGCCCGAGAATTCTTCCCCGCAAAAAACGAACGGTTCGCCGGGCAGTTCCTTGTTACGGCGTGCATTTACATATTCAAGCGTCTGTTTATGGTTGCTGTGGTCGGTGATGAAAAAAGCATCAAAGCCATTGCGCTGGTGCCATTTCAGTAGGTTTTTCTGTGAAATCAGTCCGTCATGGCTGAATTCCGAGTGGGTGTGCGTTGTAACAAGTACCTGGTCTTCCGTCTTGTTTACAATCCGGTCGTTGGGCAGATGAATAAAAAGGGCGATTACAAAAAATGTGAATCCTAAACCGATAACGATGGGTAAATTGACAAGCTGTCTTCCCAAAAAGCACTTTTGTTGTTTCTGTTCTTTAAGTATCAATGCTTTTGTCAGCGTATAAATAATGAAAATCAATACTATCCAGTAAAGTACAAATTGCAGTTCCTTGATCGGATACAAAGCCCTGTTGAAATATACCAGAATGCCCAATACCGGTTCAAAAACGGTTTTTAAGGCGTTGAGCCGCACCTCGAAGCCTGCCTCCGGTTCCAGGGTCAAAGCATTTTCAATATGAACGGGATAATGAAAAAGAATTGCTGTCAATGCTATGATAAGGGATAATCCTAACGGTACGAACCAAATTTTTCTATTCATTTTTAAGTTTTTTCAAAAGAATTATTCAACTATTATTTTGTTTTCTCCGTGGTAAAACTCTTTTCTCACCACAGAGAACACAGAGAAACACAGAGTTTTAATTATTCAATTTTCATCTCGTCTTCTCTGTGAACCTCCGTGGTCTCCGTGGTAAAATTCTTTTCTCACCACAGAGAACACAGAGAACCACAGAGTTTTAAGTTT
>CAZVAD010000193.1:0-3360 GCA_964624645.1 uncultured Mariniphaga sp. | reverse complement strand
ATAATTTTTGCTTTTGAAAAGCAAGGCACGGTTTGCAAAACCGCGCCAGCGGGGGATTTCCATTTTATAGACCTTTTCCACCAAAACCTTGATAATATTTTCTATTTTTACCAATAAAATCAAGAATCAGCATACCGATGTTTTTAAAAAATACGAATTCCCGGAAAATATATTGCCCACGGCTTAAGCCGTGGGCAATATACAGCTTCACACTATTCCTGCTTGTTTTTGTTTCCGTTTCCTGCACGCAGCGAAGCAGTAAACAGGCAGAAAACTACGAATTCTCCGGTTCGGAGAGCTGCATCCAGTGCCACGAACACTTTTACAAGTTATGGGCGCCATCGTTTCACGGAAAAGCCATGCAACCGGCAGATATCGGATTCACCAGGGAGTACGGCCTGCCGGAAAGCAGTCCGATGGAGATTGAAGGCAAGCTGTATGAAATCGTTTACGAAGATTCGCTGATGGTGATGCTCGAAAAGGAGAGCGGATTGTTACTGAACAAATACCGGGTGGAGTGGTCATTAGGCGGGCCAAATGTTTACACATTCCTTGCGCCGGTGGAAAAAGGAAGGCTGCAGACCATACCACTTGCCTGGGACATGAACCGCAAAACATGGTTCAACTATCCGGAATCGGCGGTGCGCCATTTTGTTGACCAGGATGCCACTGACGAAGCGCTCCCCTGGAAAGATAGGATGTACACGTTCAACACCGGCTGCTACAACTGCCATGTCAGTCAGGTAAGCTCCAATTTTGACCTGGCAACCGACACCTACCACACCACATGGAAAGAGCCCGGCATCAACTGCGAAAGTTGCCACGGGCCAAGCAGCGAACATGTGCGCGTGTGCCTGGAAGCCGGTGAAGGAAACGTGCCTGACGATTTAAAACTTATTGTTACCAGCACGTTCACCCCCGAACAGCACAACTCCTCCTGCGCAACATGCCATGCCAAGGGAAGTCCACTCACAGAAAGCTATGTTCCCGGCGAACTGTATTACGACCATTTCAATCTGGCAGCACTTGAAGACCCCGATTTTTATCCGGATGGCCGCGATTTGGGCGAAAATTATACCTACACCGGATGGAACATGAATCCCTGCGTGCAGGCAAGCGACCTGCACTGTGTCACCTGCCACACTTCGAGCGGCAGAAACCGGTTCAGGGATGAGCCCAACCAGGCGTGCCTCTCATGCCATGCAGACAAACAGGCAACCCTGGCGGAACACACCATGCACCAACCCGGCAGCAGCGGTTCGGTCTGCATTAACTGTCACGCGCCAAGCCGTGAGTTTGTCGGGCATTTTATCCGCAGCGACCACTCCTTCAGGCCGCCAATGCCTGAGGCAACCCTCCGGTTTGGCTCGCCCAATGCCTGCAACCAGTGCCACGACGACAAACCGGCGGAATGGGCAAACAATATTGTCAAAAAACGACCAAACGGAAATTATCAGGAAGAGACCCTCTACTGGGCGCAACTCATTCAGGAAGCGCGTGAAAACAGATGGGAAAGATTGGATGAAATGTTGAAGATTATCGATAAAAACAAGTACAATGAAATTGTTGTCGCTTCATTTGTGCGGCTGCTTTCCAACTGCCCCGATGAGAAAAAGCAGAAAAAAATCATTACGGCAATGAACCATAATCCATCGCCGCTGGTCAGGGCGGCAGCAGCTTCCACCGCCGGAAATGATCTTTCCGAAAGGTCTAAAAAAGCGCTTCTTTCCGCTGCAAACGACACTTTTCGTCTGGTGCGTGTTTCGGCTGCCGCATCGCTGACAGGTTTTGATGAAACCCGCTTTGCGGGCACGGAAAAACAGACGCTGGACAATGTAACAAAGGAATATATGCAGGCCATGGTTGCCCGCCCCGACGACTGGAGCTCCCATTACAATCTGGGAATTTTCCATCAGAACAAGGGAGATGCCGGCAAGGCGCTTGATGCGTATGAAACGGCAATCCGGCTCTATCCCGAATCCATGATGCCGTTTATCAACAGCAGTGTGCTCTATTCATACATCGGAAATCAGGCGAAAGCGGAAGAGAACCTGAAAAAGGCGCTGGAAATTGAACCCGGAAATGAAGCTGCCAACCTGAATCTGGGCCTTCTTTTGGCCGAGCAGGAAAAAACAGACGAAGCTGAAAAAGCGCTGCGTGCAGCGCTGGAAGCCAACCCCGGAGAGGCAGTGGCGGCATATAACCTGAGTGTCATCGTTTCCCAAAAAAATCTGAATGAAGCGGTTCAGTTTGCAGCAATTGCCGCCAAAAACCGGCCTGAAGAGCCCCGGTATGCCTACACGCTGGCTTATTACCAACTGGAAAGCAACCAGAAACAGGCGGCAGAAGAAACGCTGAAAAAGCTGATTGCCGGCCATCCGCTCTACCTGAATGCCATCAGTTTTTTAGCGGATATTTATATGCGTGACGGGAAGACCGCAGAGCTGAAGAAGCTCTATGAGCAGACCCTGAATACCGAAGGGATTCCGCAACAGGATAAAGAGGGAATCCGGCAGGCGCTGAAAGCGCTCTCCAACGGAAATGAAGACAAAGGGATTTAAACAAATGCTCAGCCTTATCGTTTTACTCAAAAAATCAAGTTATGCTTATTGTAATATCGCCCGCTAAATTACTGGATTTTCAAACTCCGCCCGTAACCAAAGAGTACACCATTCCGGAATTTTTAGACCAATCTGAAAAACTGGTTGCCGGATTGCAGAAAATGAGTGCAAAAGAGCTTTCGGAGCTGATGGGAATTTCCCATGATCTGGGAAATTTGAATTTTGAAAGGTTTCAAACCTGGCATCTTCCCTTCACCCCCGAAAATGCAAAACAGGCAGTTCTGGCATTCAACGGCGAGGTCTATGCCGGACTGGATGCTCCCGGACTTTCAGCCGAAACACTTAGGCTTTCCCAGAAGAAATTACGCATCCTTTCGGGTTTGTACGGCGTACTCAGGCCGCTCGACCTGATGCAGCCCTACCGCCTGGAAATGGGGACAAAGTTTGGCATTGACCATGCCAAAAATCTTTACGAATTCTGGGGAGATGCCATTACGAAAAAAATCAACCGGGCGGTTGAAGAATCGGGCAGTAAAATTCTGGTCAATCTCGCTTCTGCCGAATACTATAAAAGCATTCGCCCCAAACAACTGTCCGCCGAAATCATCACACCAGTTTTTAAGGACATGAAAAACGGAGAATACAAAATGATTTCATTTTATGCCAAAAAAGCGCGCGGGCTGATGACCCGTTTCATTCTGGAAAACCGGATTGAAAATGCCAGGGACATTCAGGCTTTTGACGCCGAAGGTTATGTTTATAACCCCCGGCTGTCGGCGCCCGGCAATCCGGCATTCAC
>CAZVAD010000192.1:0-3515 GCA_964624645.1 uncultured Mariniphaga sp. | reverse complement strand
AAAAAAACAAAAAATCAGATAATTTCAATTTTAAAGGTGATATTATGCACAAAAAAACAGTGGTCATAACCGGAGCTTCCTCAGGGATTGGCAAAGCCCTTGCGGAAGAGTACGCAGCAAAAGGATGGAATCTGGTATTGGCTGCCCGGCGGGAAGAGCTGCTTTCAGAAATCAAGGGAAAACTGAAAAATACGGAAATCCTGACCGTCAAAACCGATGTTACCGTGGAGAGCGATTGTGAACATCTTATTGAAAAAGCGATTGAAAAATTCGGAAAAATTGATGCGCTGATCAATAATGCAGGCATTTCCATGCGTGCGCTTTTCAATGAAGTGGAATTGGATGTCTTACGTAAATTGATGGATGTAAACTTTTGGGGAACAGTCTATTGCTCAAAATACGCCTTGCCGCATCTTTTAAAAACCAAAGGATCGCTTGTCGGGGTCATTTCTGTGGGCGGGCACATCGGCCTCCCGGGACGCACGGGGTATTCCGCTTCGAAATTTGCCGTACGCGGCTTTTTGCAAACCGTCCGGGTTGAAAACCTGCAAACCGGACTGCATGTGCTTGTTGTTGCACCGGGATTCACCGCTTCTGAAATCAGAAAATCCGCACTGGATGCACAAGGTGGCCGGCAGGGGGAAACTCCGCGCAATGAAAGCGGAATGATGTCCGCCGAAGAGTGTGCGAAGCATATATACAATGCCGTCAGAAAACGGAAAAGAGAGCTGGTGCTTACTTTTGTGGAGGGCAAACTGACGGTATTTCTGGCAAAAATATTCCCGCGGTTTGTAGATAAAATGTCCTATAAACTCTTTGCAAAAGAGCCGGATTCGCCGTTCAGCTGATTTTCAGAAAAAAAGAAAATAAATCAGGGAAATCGTAATGATTAAAAGGATTGACCCGCCGGTTATCCTGTTGATTGCAATGCACACCCTCTGGGTAAACTTATCCTTGAACCGGTTGATTATGCCGGTGATTGAAAACCACCAGGCAATGGCGCCGAACAGAAAACCCGACATGATGGCTATGGTCTGAACCGGATTGCTCAGGCTTAAAACAATTCCGAAAGTTGTAAACAGCGCCATATAAAGAAAAACCACCAGAGGATTTGCGGCAGTCAGCAGGAATGCGGAAATGAATCGTTTTACATAGCTCCCTTTTCCGGCAGGCACAACCTGCGGGTTTTTCCCGGGCTTTGAAAAAAGGATGAACACGCCCACTACGGCCAATACCAGTGAAACGATAATTTTGAAAAGCATTCCGTACTCCCTGATTATCTGCAAGATAAATGCTACGCTGAACCCTGCAAGAATGGCATAAAGCGTATCTGAAATTGCCACACCAAGTCCCGAAAAGAATCCTTCGAGCCTGCTTTTACTGATGGTCTGTTGTATAACCATGATGTTTACCGGCCCGACAGGGAGTGAGATAAGAACTCCGATAAATATTCCTTGTATAAACAGATAAAGTAGCATGGCTGCAAAAGTAAAAAAAATCTGATTCAAAAGCACTTGTGCCGGTAAAATCCACGATCCGGGATTAAATGTGTTAATCCTGACGCAACAAACTATTTTTACTTTTATCTTTACCATTTACTTTATAAAAACTGAAAAATGAGAAAAATAACTTATTTGGTCATCCTGCTTTTTATTTCTTCAGGAATAATGGCGCAGGATAAAGTGCTGAAAGTGTGGCCTGACGGCGCACCCGATCACAACGGGATGGATGAACCGGAGGAAACATTCAGCGGTACGCATGTCCGGAAAGTGTCGGAAGCTGAAATCCTGGTTTATCTTCCTGCAAAAGAGAAAAGTACAGGCGCTGCGGTGGTTATTTGTCCGGGCGGGGGATACGCGGTTGAAGCGATGGGACATGAAGGCTATAATGTAGCCGAATGGCTGAAGGAGAGAGGCGTTGCGGGCATTGTGCTGAAATACCGGCTGCCCTACGGGCATCACGAAATTCCTTCGGGCGATGCCCGGCAGGCGATGCGCATGGTGCGGCAATACGCGGCAGAGTGGGGGATTGACCCCGGAAAAATCGGTATTGCAGGCTCATCTGCCGGCGGACACCTGGCGTCAACTGCCGGAACCCGTTTTGATTATGGGAATCCTGACGGGAAAAACCCGGTGGAAAAGCTCAGCAGCCGTCCTGATTTCATGCTTCTGCTTTATCCGGTGATAACTTTTCGTGAGGAGTTCGGCCACATGGGGTCGCGGAAAAACCTGATCGGGGAAGGCAACAACTGGGAACTTGTTGAAAGATATTCCAATGAGCTGCACGTTACTCCGGAAACCCCGCCAACATTTCTGGTGCTTGCCGATGACGATAAGGTGGTGGTTCCGCAAAATTCCATTGAATTCTACCTGGCGCTCAAAAGAAATAATGTTCCGGCGGAGATGCATATTTTTGCCAGAGGCGGTCACGGATTCGGACTCAAAGACAATAAAATTCCGGCGGATCAATGGCCTGAATTGTTTTATAACTGGCTGAAAGCCATAGATATTATTCCGTAATGAAATCTACCCGCCCGCTGGATGTATTCAGATTCTGCCCAAAATGCGGTTCACCCCGTTTTGTCGCTTCCGGCGCCCGCTCGCTGAAATGCAGCGATTGCGGTTTTCATTTTTTCATTAATTCGGCAACGGCGGTGGCGGCGCTTGTGGAGGATGAAAACGGAAAGCTGCTGCTTACAACCCGCAGCGTGGAGCCCGGTTATGGAAAACTTGACCTGCCGGGTGGATTTGCAGACCCCGGCGAAACTGCCGAAGAGGCTTTGCAGCGGGAATTACGGGAAGAACTGGGACTGGAGGTTCACTCTATGGAATATTTTTTATCTGCTCCCAATGAATATGTTTTTTCGGAACTGAGCGTTTATACGCTCGACCTTGCTTTTCGGGTCATCCCCGGGGCACTGCACGGATTGAAAGCGATGGACGATATTTTGGATTACCGGTTTTATGGCGCAGACGAAATTGATTTCAGCCGGATTGCAGCGCCTTCCATTGCGTTTTTTATTCAACAATTTTTTAAGAAATGAATCCTGTCCTTCAACGTGTGAAAAATCTCCGTTTGGAATTGCTCAAACGCAATCTTGATGCATGGTATATCTCAGGCACTGACCCCCATGCCAGTGAATATCTGCCCGGTCGCTGGCAGACGCGCGCCTATATTTCCGGTTTTACAGGTTCTTACGGCGTGGTGGTGATAACCCGGGAAGAAGCCGGCCTGTGGACCGATTCGCGCTATTTTATCCAGGCTGAGGAGCAGTTGAAAGGCTCAGGGATAGAAATGCACAAGTTGCGCACACCCGATGCGGTTCCGCCCGAAATTTGGATGGCCCGCAAGCTCCCTGCCGGGAGCAAGGTCGGTTTTGACCCACAGACTTTGACCGTCTTCACATTCAGAAAGATGAATGAAACCTTGGGAAAAGCTGGTGTCAAAATGGTGGAAACCTCCGATTTGTTCAATGAAATATGGGAAAATCGTCCGGCATTGCCGGCGGATAAGCT
>CAZVAD010000191.1:0-3545 GCA_964624645.1 uncultured Mariniphaga sp. | reverse complement strand
ACGCCGTCGTCGCCCAAAATATTGATCTGCTCCATGGCTTCCTTGCCACGCAGCAGAATATCCTTGGCTTTTGTCACTTCATCAAGCCAGGTTTCTCCCACATTTTCCTGAAGGTTTTCCTGCACTTCGGGATATTCCAGGTATTTTGAATAGCTGTCAATCGGGTCAATGGCCGGATAGCGCTTGCTGTCGGCACGGGTCTGGTTGAGTCCGTAGAAACAGCGGGCGGCTTTTCGTGTGCTTTCGGTTACGGGTTCTTTCAGATTGCCTCCTGCCGGAGAAACGGTTCCAATAAAAGTGATGGAGCCGCTATTTCCGTTGTTGAGGTAAACGAATCCTGCACGTGAATAGAAATTTGAAATCACCGCCGACAGGTCCATGGGGAAGGCATCCTGTCCGGGAAGCTCTTCCAGGCGGTTTGACATTTCGCGCAGCGCCTGTGCCCAGCGGGAAGTCGAGTCGGCCATCAGCAGTACTTTCAATCCCATGGCACGGTAATACTCACCGATGGTCATGGCGGTGTAAACCGACGCCTCGCGGGCGGCCACCGGCATATTCGACGTGTTGGCGATGATGATGGTGCGCTCAATCAGCTTTTTCCCTGTGCGCGGGTCTTCCAGTTCCGGGAATTCATAGAAAATCTCCACCACTTCATTGGCGCGTTCCCCGCAGGCGGCAATAATCACGATGTCGGCTTCAGCCTGTTTGGAGATAGCGTGCTGCAATACCGTTTTTCCGGTACCAAACGGACCCGGAATAAAACCTGTTCCGCCTTCGGTGATGGGATTCAGGGTGTCCATGCAGCGCACGCCGGTTTCCAGCAGCTTAAACGGTCGCGGCTTTTCTTTGAAAGCGCCGATGGCAACCTTCACCGGCCATTTTTGTACCATTGTCAGCGGAATTTCGGCTCCATCGCTGTCTTCAACCACTGCAATTTTATGGTCAACGGTGTATTCCCCCTCGCCAACAATCTCTTTGATTTTGTAGGTTCCCTGCATTTTGAAAGGCACCATGATTTTGTGTGGCTGGTCGTTTTCATTCACTTCGCCGAGCCAGTCGCCGGCTACTACCTCATCGCCCGCCTTGGCAATAGGTTTGAACCCCCATTTTTTCTCCCGGTTGAGCGGATCGGTATAGTCGCCGCGTTTCAGGAAAATGCCGTCCATTTTGTCGAGGTCGTTTTGCAGCCCGTCATAGTTGCGCGACAAGATGCCGGGGCCTAATGTAACTTCGAGCATGTGCCCCTGAAATTCAACACGAGAGCCGGTTTTTAGTCCGCGGGTGCTTTCAAAAACCTGTACATAGGCTATTTTGCCCGAAATCTTAATCACCTCAGCCATCAGGTTTTCATCTTCCAGCGCAATGAAGCAGATTTCATTCTGGGCAACCGGCCCGTCCACTTCCACCATTACCAGGTTGGCCACAATGCCAACCACTTTGCCTGTTGTTTTATTTTCTTTTTCCATACGTTATTGCAAATTCTTCAGGAAATTCAAAATTGGATTGGATTTCTTCTAATAACTGTTTAAATATCTGTTGTCCTTTTTCTTTGTCCAATTCGAGCCAGCGCTCGGCAATGAACAGTTTCTGCACAAAACCGAGTATCCGTTCGATGGTGAAATAGTCAAAAAAAGTGATTTCATCAATAAATTGCCAGGTATAGTTGTCCAGCTTCAATTCCCGGTCGAGGATATTTTCGGTTTCAAAAATCTGCAGAATATTTTCAATGTCGTTGATTTCATCGTCAGTCAGTCCGAAATCCTTTGCCCGGCTTGTTTTTAATGCCCGGGTGATTTCATCATTGCCGATGATGGCCTCTTCAAACGGCAGGTTGTGCCTGCGTCCGTTCAGCGCCAGCATGATGTTGGCTATATTTCTTTTGTATTCTCCAAAAGTGACTACAAACTTGTTTTTTGAGCGGGAAATGGTTTTATACCACTCTTCGGTCAGAAATTTTGTTGCGCCGGGCCTTGAAAACTGCACTTCCTCGTCGTGAAAAAGCTTGATAAACCGGCTGAAGTAGGGAGGGAACAGGGAGAAGTTTATATTTTCCAGTTCTTTCCTGTCCGCCAGCAATTCAAATGCTTCGCGCGGATAGTTTCCGCGATTGTCCCATTCAAACTCGCTTTTGAAGAGAAGATTGAGCAGGTTTTCGTGGTCATACGGAAGATAGAACAGTTTTACCAGCTCATAGTCCGCCGGACGAAGTTCGCCACGCAAATAGTCACGCAGCTCAGCCGATGAGAAATAACGTTTTTTATCATCGGGAACAAGGTCAGGCAAACCGGCTATCAGGCAATGATAATTTTTTCTGTTCATTATTCCTCCTCAAATAGCAGTTGACTGGTTTTGGGGCGCAGATAGGATTTGAGGAAGTTGGTAAAATCCTCGTCGGTGAAGCTGATGAGATAACTTCCGTTGCCCGGACCGATTTTGAAGCCGGATTTCATTTTCCCGGTGAAGGAGACTTTCAGCCCTTTGTTCAGCTCTTCGGCAAGATTATTTTTGAAAAAGCTTTCCAGCTGGTCTCTTTCCTGCTGCGGGAGAATCACATTGACATCAAAACTCTCTTTTTCCATCCAGCCCCTGACAACGTTGGAAATTAATGACTGCATGTAGTTTTTGTCTGAGAAAAGCTCATTCACGGGTGGTTGAATCACCTTCATGCCAATCAGGGAGACAATTTCCTGTTTCATTGCCGAAATGGCCTGATTGAGGGTCATCTTAATTTCGGAATCAACCTGCGTTTTCAGCTCCAGCGCCTTCTCTTCAGCCTGAGCCAGCAATTTTTCCGCCTTCTCCCCCGCTTCCCTTTCAATGCCGGAAGCCTTTTCACGGGCTTCTTTCAGAATCAGTTCCGCATCCTCCTTAGCCTTCTGAACGCCTTCGTTGTAGATGGTCTCGGTTAATTGTTGAATTTTTGAATTCATAGCACTATTTCTGACGATTTAAAATTCTTTTTTAATTTTTGATTTTTATTTTTCTTCAAAGCAAGATGAATCACTTTTAAAATGGGTAAATGTAACAACAAGATTTTAATTTAGGCAAAAGAAATCGGGCAAAACTTTCATTTTAACGTTTTTTCCTTTCTTTTTTGAAAAGTAACCGCTGCAACAAAGCAGACTGAAATTTGAGTAATCGCCATCTGATTTTTATCACTTAAAATTGTTCACTCACAGCATTTTATAAATCATTTCAAAATAAAATCAAACAAGTAATTATGTGAGTAACAGCAAAATAAAGTGCTGGAGGTCTTTTAATATTGACTTAACGTTAGGATGAATAATCAACAAAAAAAGTGTTTTTCACCTGTTTGAAATTCTTTTTTTGTAAGGATTTCCAAATGATTTCAACAAAATTCGTCATGCAGAATCCCGAAAATGACTTTCTGAAACCAACCGGTCTTTCTTGAGTTGTTTCTTTGTGTTTTGGCTGAATTTTTTTGATGGATTAGATAATTATTGTAAGTTTACTCTTGCTTTCCCGAACGGGAATATAAAATGAATTTAAATCAAAAATCAGATGAAATGAAGACATCGAGAAGA
>CAZVAD010000190.1:0-3552 GCA_964624645.1 uncultured Mariniphaga sp. | reverse complement strand
TTTGTTAACAGCAATCCGGTAATAACCGTAACGGAAGTTCCAATCAGCGTGTACCAGGTCCATGCAATAGAAGAAAAAAGAATGATAAAAATCATCACCGTAATTCCGGCTATAAAAGCAGGGATGGCATGGTTGATTTTTGGCGATTTGAACAATACACCAAGAAAAAATGTCCCTAACAGACCGCCATAAGTAAATGATGCGATGGACAGTGCAAGCTCCACAACTACCTGCGAACTTTGCATGAAAAAAATGGCCGACCCCACGAGCAGAATACTCCACATTCCGGTTATCAGCCTGGAGATTATGATTTCGTTGGACTGGTTCAATTTTTTATAATAAGGCATGATATAATCATACATGGTTGTTGAACCAAGTGCAGTGATTGAACTGGAGAGCGTTGACATGGCAGCGGCAAAAAGCGCCGCAATGATAAGCCCGGAAAGCCCGGTGGGCATTTCTTCTATAATGAATTTTGGAAAAACTTCATCGGGGTTCATTTCCATTCCGCCGTAGAAAACAAAAAGCAAACTGCCAAGGAAAAGGAATAATGCAAACTGGAAAATAATGATTCCGCCGGTAGTTACCAATGCCTTCCGGCTGTCGGAAAGCGAGCCGGTTGCCAGAAGCCGCTGCACCACAAGCTGATCAATTCCGTGTGAGGCCATAGAGAGGAAGGCGCCACCTATTACACTGGCAATGAGCGTGTAGGGAGTAGAAAAAAACTCCCTGAAACTTTTTCTGAAAAACGTATCGAAGATTTCATATTTTCCTGCGGCATGCGCTTTTGTGATTCCCCCGACAATCCCGCCATCCAGAAACCGGCTTACAACAATAACCGCCGCTATTGCGCCAATCAGGTAAATGAAAAGCTGCACCACCTCCATCCATACCACTGATTTTAAGCCTCCGGCAAAAGTGTAGCTGTAAGTAATCAGCGCAATGACAAGAATTGACACCACGTAAATCCACTCATTGGAAAGGCCGGATGCCCAGCTGGTTGATTTCAGAATCAATGCAAGCGGAATGGCAGTGGCAAAAAGCCGCACCCCGTCAGCGGCAAGTCTTGTCAGCATAAACACGCCGGACGCAAGGTTTTTCATCGGCGTTCCAAAGCGGTTGGCAAGAAAGGTGTAGGCAGTTCCCAGTTCCCCTTTAAAATAAGCCGGCAGAATTACCCATGCGATAATCACCCGGCCAAGAAAATATCCCAGAGTGATTTGCAAAAAATTCAAGTTGGTTATGTACGCAAGCCCCGGAATGCTGATAAATGTCAGCGTACTGGTTTCGGTGGCAACAATGGAGAGGCAAACCACCCACCACGGAATTTTTCCGCCGCCTAAAAAGTAATCCTTTGTAGAGACCTGTTTACCGGCTATCTTAATGCCGAACAAGGTAATGCCGCCTAAATAGACAACGATTATAATTAAATCAAGAATCGTGAAATTCATAATTTTCAGCTTTTAAAAATCAGGATAGAGTAAATATTTTTTCCTTGTTTGCTTGTACGCTTCCAGCTCCGGCTCCCAGCTTTCGGCTATCTCTTTTTCGGAAAGCCCCCGGCGAATCTGAGCAATCAGCCGATCGGTTCCGGCAAGCAGATTCAGCCAGCGTTCACTGGTGAGAAATTCTTTTTCATTTTCATATTTAGAATAAAAATCCATGAAATATTTCAACGTAAACCGCGGCGCTTCTTCCAAGCCCCGTAAATCAACGCCGTAGCACACCTTGCCCTCATTCAGCGGCCTGGCTGCAGCATGAGGAATACTTCGGGGCGTAAACTGAAATTCACCAAGCTCCGGTTTCAATCCGCCCAAAACCTGAAAAGGAAAATCGGTGCCACGACCAACGCTCACGCTGGTTGCCTCAAAAAAACAGAGGGAGGGATATAGTCTCACAGACAGGTCATTGGGCAGGTTTGGCGATGGTGGAACCGGAAGCGAATACGTCATATCGTGTGTGTAATTTTCAACCGGAATCACAGTAAGTTCACATTTTTCATCTGTTTTCAGCCAGTTTTCCCCGCTGATCATCTGTGCCAGTTCGCCCACCGTGCAACCGTGCACCAGAGAAATGGGGTGCATCCCCACAAAGGATTCAAATCCGGATTTTAAAACCGGACCTGCGACGTAGTCTCCGTTTGGATTTGGCCTGTCAAAAACAATGAGGGGCTTGCCGTTTTCGGCACAAGCCTCCATCACCAGGTGAAGTGTGGATATGTATGTGTAAAATCGACAACCCACATCCTGAATATCAAAAATCATCAAATCCAGATTGGCCAGATGCTCCGGTTTTGGTTTGCGGTTGTCGCCATAAAGCGAAACCACCGGGATTCCGGTTTTTCCGTCCACTTCATCTTCAATCTTTGCTCCGGCGGGCGCATCGCCGCGGAAGCCATGCTCGGGGGCAAAAATCGCTTCAATCTGCACCTGGTTATTTATCAGAAAATCAACCAAATGAATTTCACCCACAAGAGAGGTGTGATTTACAACCAATCCAACTTTTTTCCCTTGCAGCGCAGAAAGGTATTTTTCAGGCTGCTCAGCCCCTGTTCTAATATCAGCTTTCCCGCTTCCGGCACATGAAACCGAAATAAGAAAAAGAAGCAGTATTCCCTGTGTTTTCAATATGTTTGCCATTGCTCAACAGTTATTGTTTTTTAGTTTTTCCCCGGTAATTCCTGGTTTTCCCGGGAACTTGAGTTTTCCCCTTTTTGGCAAAGGGCTTCTGCTTTTTTCTGCGATGGGCTTTTCTCCTTGATGGCTTTTCAATTCGCCATTCCGGCCCTTTGTCAAATCCTTCGGGAAGCGGAAGCTTTATCACTTCGCGTTCAATCAGCTTTTCAATCTGATGGAATTTCAGCATGTCCCTGTCATTGATCAGGGTGATGGCCACTCCGGTGGAATCTGCACGGGCAGTGCGCCCCACACGATGAACATAATCTTCCGCATCTCGCGGAACATCAAAATTGATAACCAGGCTGATTTCGCTGATATCAATTCCGCGGCTCAACACATCGGTTGCAACCAGAATCCTTGTACGGCGCGCCTTGAATCCCTGCAACACCTCTTCCCGTTCAGCCTGCTCCAGGTCCGACGAAATGGCTTCAACCGACATTTTGTTTCTCTGAAGCGCCCTGAAAAGTTCTTTCACTTTCACCTTCGTCGAACAAAAAATCAGGATGCTGTTGTAATCAGGATTTTCACCAATCAAATGAGAAATCAGCGGGATTTTCTGGTTTTCAAAGCAGAGATAAGCAGCCTGCAAAACCCCTTCTGCCGGTTTCGACATGGAAATATTGATTTCCTTTGGATTCAAAAGTATTTTTGAAGCCAGTGTTTTGATTTTGGAAGCCATTGTCGCACTGAACATCAACGTTTGCCGCTCCCTAGGCAGAAAAGAGATGATTTTGAGTATATCTTCATGGAAACCGATATCAAGCATCCGGTCAGCTTCATCAAGGATAAGGTATTTTATGGTGTCAAACTTCACATAGCCTAAATTCAGGTGTGCGATGAGCTTGCCCGGCGTGGCAATGACAATATTTCCGCC
>CAZVAD010000189.1:0-3565 GCA_964624645.1 uncultured Mariniphaga sp. | reverse complement strand
TTTTCGCATTTGCTCAACGATCTGATGCAATCGGTGATTCCATCCGTTTATCCCATCATCAAGGACAAATACAATCTGACATTTACCCAGATAGGTATTATCACTTTTGCCTTTCAGCTGACTGCCTCCATATTGCAGCCGTTTGTAGGCGCTTACACCGATAGAAAGCCAAAGCCATTTTCATTGGCGCTGGCCATGGTATTTACCTTGTCGGGAATTGTGGCGCTCTCCCTGGCTTCAAATTTTTATTCCCTTGTGATGGCGGTCAGTCTGGTTGGGCTGGGCTCTTCCGTTTTTCACCCCGAGGCCTCACGGGTGGCCTATCTGGCGTCGGGCGGAAAAAAAGGGCTGGCACAATCGATATTCCAGCTTGGCGGAAATGCCGGAACAGCCATCGGGCCGCTTTTGGTGGCTGTGATTGTTATTTCCTACGGGCAGTCCTCAATCATGTGGTTCAGCGTGCTGTCCCTGCTTGGCATGGCGGTGCTTGTTGTTGTGGGCAAATGGTACCGGGAGCGCCTGGAGTTGAGAAAAAACAATCCTGCCGGGGTATTTGCGGAGATTGAGCACCATTTGTCAAAAAGACGGGTGTACGTATCCATTGCTATTCTGCTGGTGCTCATTTTTTCGAAATACTTTTATATGGCCGGCATGACCAACTATTTTACGTTTTACCTGATCGATAAATTTGGCGTGTCGGTCAGGACGTCGCAATACTGTCTTTTTGCATTTTTGTTTGCTGTGGCGGCGGGCACTATGATAGGCGGTCCTGTGGGCGACCGTTTCGGAAGAAAATATGTGATCTGGTTCTCCATTCTTGGCGTTGCGCCGTTCACCCTGATGCTGCCTCATGCAGGCCTTTTCTGGACAATCGTCCTTGCCATTGTCATAGGGGTTGTGCTTGCTTCTGCCTTTTCGGCAATCCTGGTATATGCAACCGACCTGATGCCGGGCAAAACAGGCACGATTGCCGGGTTGTTCTTCGGGTTTATGTTTGGAATGGCGGGCATTGGTTCGGCTGTGCTGGGAAACCTGGCCGACAAAACAAGCATCGAATACGTTTTCAGGCTGTGTGCATTTCTGCCTCTCATCGGAATCATTACGGTATTTCTCCCCAATATTCGGACAAAACAGCGGGTTGGTAAAAAATGACGACTATTGATCACATATTCAGTATGTTGTATCTTGTGCGGTTGAGTTGCGTTCCCCGCTTTGTTCCGGCGGCTAAAAACTTAGTGCGGCTCTTGTTTTCCTGTGCAGTCGTTATTGCGGTAATCCGTGAATTCAGCTGAAATGAAAAATTCTCCCCACCATAAAGACGGAAGATTCCGGAATCTCAGCCACACCCCTCAATTTACGGAAGGCTACACCATGTTGAAAGTGATTTGGGAGAAGCTCTTTACAAAAGTTCCCGACCGCGTCCCTAAAAAACGGATACCGGCCATTAAAACCGATTTGAAAAGATTGCCGGAGAAAGAGAATATTTTGGTTTGGTTCGGGCATTCATCCTATTTTATGCAGGTCGAAGGGAAAAGGTTTCTGGTTGACCCCGTTTTTAGCGGAAATGCTTCGCCCATTCCCAATACGGTGAAAGCTTTTAAGGGAACCGATGTTTATGTTTCAGAAGATATGCCCGGTATAGATTGCCTGTTCATCACCCACGATCATTATGACCATCTGGATTACCAGACAATTGTGAAGCTGAGGCAGAAAATAAAAACGGTCGTTTGTGGTTTGGGGGCGGCTGAATATTTTGTAAAATGGGGATTCCGGTCGGAGCAGATTGTTGAAACCGGCTGGAACAGCACATTTTCATTGGATGGTGGTTTTGTGGTGCACACCTTGCCGGCACGGCATTTTTCGGGCAGAGGTTTAAAAAGGAACAATACCCTTTGGTGCTCGTATCTGCTGCAAACCCCGTCGCTGAAAATCTACCTGGGCGGGGACAGCGGTTATGATGCGCATTTTGCGGAAATTGGCAAAAAGTTCAGGGAGATTGACCTTGCAATTCTTGAAAACGGACAGTATAACAATGCCTGGCGCTACATTCACATGTTCCCGCATGAAGTTTTACAGGCCGCACAAGACCTGAAGACAAAGCGCCTGTTTCCTGTTCATTCGGGAAAATTTGCTCTTTCGGGACACGCCTGGTATGAACCTTTGACAAAAATCACGGAGTTGAACGGGCCGACCGGAATTCCGCTGATAACGCCGCGGATTGGCGAGAAAGTGTACCTCTCGGATGACCGGCAATCTTTCAGCCGGTGGTGGAACCTGTAGCTTTCATTTCAGGCAGGTTTCACCCGCCATAACAAAGCGGAATTCACTGTTCTGAAAAAGTCTGATTCTGACATTTTCCTACATCCCAAAATCTTCAAAAATCCCGTTTTTCTCATTTTGAGACGATTTGTCCCATTTTGAGACAGTTTTCAAGTATTATATTTTTTATAATCTTCTCATAATTAATTATTTACATGCTTTGGCACGTTGATTGTTAATAGGTCTGCAACGAAAAAGTTTGGAATTATGAAATTCGGACGCAAAACATCAGAACATAATAATTTAAATTACTTGAATTCACAGTGTAATGGGCTGTGTATTAATGTTGTTTCACTTTTAAAACAAACAAATATGGACAGAATTCTAATTTTTTGGAAAAGGCAGGGGGCATGGGTGCTTTTTGCCACAATGCTTTTTTTATTCTCTACGCTTCAGGTTTCGGCGCAACATGCTGAGAGTCTGAATGTTATCCTATCTGGGCAATCCGATGAAAACCAGGAGTTAAACTCACTTTTCTCGGATGTGCATCCTTCAGCTTATGCTGAAAACGGCGAGTTGAAAATCTATGGCGGCAGTTCACCTGTTGTGGTATATGCCGCCCCCGAAAGTTTTTCGCTCTTAACTTCTGACAATGAGGCTTTCAACTCTGTAAAGCTTCTGAAAGTTACTGTTTCCGGACCGGAACAACTTGCTTCAAGTCTCAATTTGGGACAACTGGAAAGTTTTGAGGCGCTGGAATATGTAGTGGTGGTTTTTGGCTATGATGCCTGCGGCAATGATGGCGAACAATGCCTTGCCGGATTGATACAAAATCTGGTGACAAACCCAGGCGAACTTCCGGTTTACTATCATCTTTCCATTCCTGAATGATTAACTACGAAAAAATGAGCATTATGAAAACATTTTACAAAATTAATTACACCGGTCGGCTGAAATTTGCCGTTGCCCTTTTCGGGTTTTTCTTTTTGCTGGGAAGCTTTGCACAGGCACAAAATGTGGCAGTTCCTTTTTCGCAGCGCACATCAACTTCCACTCCTACTAAAACAATCTACAATATCAAGGGTGATTTTCAGATGATTGGAAATACCAACATGACATTGCAGAATTATGGCGATAACACAAATAATGGTTCTGGAACTGGAGCCAGCCCTTCTGAATATGTGGATATAGACGGTGATCCCAATACCATCAACTCATCATCGGCAACCCTTCAGTTTTCTGAAGAAAATGACGCCAATCCGGAGTGTACAAATATCATCTATGCCGGACTTTACTGGACCGGTAG
>CAZVAD010000188.1:0-3566 GCA_964624645.1 uncultured Mariniphaga sp. | reverse complement strand
TGGCTTCCGGGGGAATTGCAAGAACCGCCTTTTTGCCGTTGACAACAATCGGGCGTTGCAGCAACTTCGGATTCTCAACCAATACTTTGATCCACTCTTCATCGGAAAGTGTTTTGTCCCTGTAAATTTCCTTGTATTCCTTTTCCTGAGTGCGGACAAAATCAAAGGGCCTTTTCCCTGACGCAGCGATTACCTCCTTCAACTCCTGTTCGGTGAATCGGTCATCAAGGTATTTTATAACGGTTATGTCATATCCTTTTTCTTCAAGGTATGCTAAGCCGGCGCGGCTTTTGGAGCAGCGCGGATTATGGTAAATTTTCATGGAAATGTATTGTTTGTGTTTAATATAATTATAATAGTCTTCCTGGGCACGATAGCTGAATGACCGGTCTTTTTTGTTGTATTTGTTTTGAAGAAGAGGATCCAGCAAGCGGGCTTTGGTGTTGTCGCGAAGCTGTATCATCAGCATTTCCCTGAGTTCTTCCCGAATATTGCTGTCATAGATGGGGCAGGCAACTTCTATCCGCCGGTTCAGATTTCGGGGCATCCAGTCGGCAGAGGAGATGTACATTTTTTCATCGCCGTTGTTTCCAAAAAGAAAAATGCGCGAATGTTCCAGGTATTTATCCACAATGCTGATGGCCTGAATGTTTTCATTCAATCCCGTCTGGTCAAGCTTCAGTCCGAAAATGCCTCGCACAATGAGCTGAATTTTAACGCCTGCTTCAGCCGCCTGATACAATTTTTGAATCATTCCGGGGTCAATCAGGCTGTTCATCTTTAAAATCATCCAGCCTTTTTTCCCTTGTCTGGCAAGTTTTATCTCCCGCTCAATATGTTTCGTGAAAACATCCCGCATATTGAACGGGCTGACCACCAGGTTTTTATAATTATAATGGCGGTAATTTTGCTTAAAGAAATCAAAAATCCGGGCTACTTCATCGGCAAGGCGGGGGTCAGCGGTGAGCAATCCGTCATCGGCATAAACCCTTGCCGTGCCTTCGTGAAAATTACCGGTTCCGATGTAGGCATAATTGGAAAACTTTTTTCCCTCAAGGCGTTTGACCCATGCAAGTTTACTGTGCACTTTCATTCCGGGCACGCCGTTGATTACATTGGCTCCCTCTTCCTGCAACTTATTGGACCACATGATATTTGCCTCCTCGTCAAAACGCGCCTGCAATTCAATCACAACCGTAACCACTTTCCCGTTTCGCACGGCATTGAGCAAAGTATTGATCACCTTGGAATCTTCTGCCACCCGGTAAATGGTCAGCCCGATTTCCTTAACCTGCGGGTCAATGGCTGCTTCCCTCAAAAAATCAATAAAATGATTGAATGTTTGGTAAGGATAGTGAAGCATCACGTCTTTTTGCCGCAGAATACTTAGAATACTGGTGTGAAAAGGCAGCTCCTTATGCCGGAACGGCGGCAGTTTGGGATAATAATGTGTCTTTTTTCCAATTTCAGGAAAATTCATGTAATCTTTATGGTTGTGGTATCTGCCGCCCGGAATTGCATTTTTTTCTTCATCAAGCTTCATTTTTCTCAGAATAAAATCCAGCAAATCCTGCGGAATTTCCCTGTCATAGAGCAAACGCACCGGTTTTCCGGTCTTCCGCTTTTTCAAGCTCGTGCTCATTTTTTCAATGAGACTTTTTGAAATGTCATCATCAATGTCCAGCTCGGCATCGCGGGTAACTTTTATGGTGTAAGCTGAATATTTATCGTAATCGAAGTAAAAAAACAGGTCGTCAAAACAGTAGCGGATAACATCATCCAGCAACATGACAAAGGTTTTTTTTTGCTCTTTGGGCAAAACCAAAAACCGGGAAACACTCCGGCCCGGAATCCGGATGAGTGAATAGGCAAAATCGGAAGGGTCTGATTTTTTCATCAGTTTCACGGCAAGATAAACCGAACGGTCGCGCAGGTAGGGAAATTTATTTTTTTTGTTTAGCATGATGGGAACCAGATTGGGCAGCACTTTTTCGTAAAAATATTTTTTCACGAAAACTCCCTGTTTGTGGTTCAGCTCCTTTTCGTTGACCAGAAAAATGTTGTTTTGATTCAGCTCTTCCCTGATATTTTTCAGGATTTGCTGCATTTTGTTTTGCTGCTCATAAACGATATTCTGAATCCTGTCGTGAAGTTCAACGGGGGTAAAATCGCCTAACAGGTTTTCTTCATCTTCGCCCAAATCTACCATTCGCCGGACGGTTGCCACCCTGACCCGGAAAAATTCATCAAGGTTATTGGAAAAAATGCCGATAAACCGTATCCGCTCAAACAGCGGCGTATTGGGGTCTTCGGCTTCCTGAAGCACTCTTTCGTTGAAGGACAACCAGCTTATCTCTCTGTTTATGAAATCTTTATTTGATAACATACCGGCAAATTTTCAGGTTTTCAATATGAATCGCTTTTCAGAATTCTTCCTAAAAATAGGAAAACAAAACCAATCATTGCAAAGAGGGGATTATTGCCCGCCAAATTCCATAAGGTAGGCTTTGATCAGTTCGTCAAGTTCACCATCCAGCACGGCGCTCACGTTTCCGGTTTCGAAGTTTGTCCGCAGGTCTTTCACCATCCGGTAGGGTTGCAGAACATAAGAACGGATTTGCGAACCCCACTCAATTTTCTTTTTCTGCGATTCGATTTCGGCCACTTTTTCCCGCTTTTTGCGAAGCTCCATTTCATAAAGCTGTGATTTCAAAAGGCGCAGTGCATTTTCCTTATTCCCGCTCTGTGAGCGACCTTCCGTATTTTCAATGACTATCCCGGTAGGGGCGTGACGAAGACGCACGCCGGTTTCCACTTTGTTCACATGTTGGCCACCGGCGCCGCTGCTCCGGAATGTCTCCCAGGTAATATCAGCCGGATTGATTTCAATTTCAATGGTGTCGTCAACCAAAGGGGCAACATAAACGGAAGTAAAGGAGGTCATCCGCTTGTTCTGTGCATTGAACGGGGAGAGCCGCACCAGACGGTGCACGCCATTTTCACTTTTCAGGTAGCCATACGCAAAATCACCGTCAATTTCCATTGTGCAGTTTTTTATTCCGGCTTCATCGCCTGGCTGCATGTCGGCAATTTTTATTTTATAGCCTCTGTTTTCACACCAGCGGGAATACATCCGGAAAAGCATTTCAGCCCAGTCATTGCTTTCCGTACCTCCAGCGCCGGCATTGATTTTCAAAACCGCCCCAAGATGGTCTTCCTCATTGCGGAGCATGTTTTTAGTCTCCAGGCTTTCCACAAGATGGAGCGTTTTATCAAAGGCCTTTTGAATCTCTTCATCGGAAGCTTCGCCTTCTTCAAAAAACTCAAAAAGCACGGTGAAGTCATCCACGGCAAGGTTAACCTTTTCAAATCCTGTTGTCCAGTCTTTGATGGATTTGATGGTTTTCATCTGTTGTTCGGCATGTTGCGGGTTCAGCCAAAAATCCGGATCCTGGGTTTTCAGCTCCTCTTCCTTGAGTTGAAGCAGTTTTGAATCGTAGTCAAAGGTGCCTCCTCAGCGCATCCCGGCGCTCCAGAAGGTCTTTTACCTGGTCTTTTAAAATCAT
>CAZVAD010000187.1:0-3575 GCA_964624645.1 uncultured Mariniphaga sp. | reverse complement strand
CAAAAACATTCTTGGAAAAGAGCACACCACTGAGCAAAAAGTGAGCTGGCTCAAAAAAAAGAATAAAAACTCATAAAAAACTTAATGCCATTAAATTTTTATCACAGGAATAACATTGAAAAAGACTGCATTACTTGTTTTCTTTCAAATTATTACCTTTAATATAAATCAGAAAGTAATTTTTTATCAATTGTCATTTGCTGAATAAATTCTTCTGCTTTTTCTGAAGATAAATTTCCTTCTTTTTCAATAACAAATTTGATTGCTTCTTTTACTTCTCTTCCAATAGTACGTTTATTGCCGCACAAATATACCACGGCATTCATTGAGTCAATCCATTCAAAGAATGTTTCGCTTTTCTCCAGAATACAATGCTGAACATATTTTTTCATTTTCTGATCACGCGAAAAGGCCAAATCCATTTGTGTGAGTATGCCGGAATCATAATAAGAATTAAATTCATTGCCATACAGAAAATCACTTTCCAAATGACGATCCCCAAAAATCAGCCAATTTTTTCCTTTTGCCTGCCTGTGTTTCCGTTCCTGCAAAAATGCCCTGAATGGTGCAATGCCCGTTCCGGCAGCAATCATAATCACAGGAACCGAATCATCCTCCGGCAAACTGAAAGATTCGTTGGCTTCATGAAAGACCGGTATGAAATCACCAACTTCTACCTGTTCATCCAGATAAACTGAGCACACGCCTTTATGCAAACGATTTTGTAAATTATATTCAATAATTCCAACCGTGAGATGTAGTTCATCCGGAAAAACAAGCGTACTGGACGCAACAGAAAAATGCCTTGGTTTCAATGGACGCAAACAGGAGAGAAAATTTTCCGGAGAAATTTCCGAAGGGAAAAGCGTCACCATATCCAAAACATCGTGGTTTTCACAAAAGGCATTCAGTTTATTCTCATCCGAAAGCAGCAGACGCAATTCTTCATTTTTTGTGAACTGCTCATATTTTCTCAAAACAACCGGTGTAACCAAAGTAATTTCATAATCGTCAAGCAATACTTGTTTCAGTAGTTTTATTGAATCTGTCGAATGGATTGAATAAGCCCTGTCAAATCGCATTGTTTTCAACAACTTATCAATAAGCAGCCTTGGATTTGAGACGAATACTCCAAAAGTATCGCCCGGATGATAGGATGTTCCGAAATTTTCCATTGAAAGTGAAAAATGGAGTATTTTCTTTTCTGAATTTACCGACGTTAGTTCTTTTTTTTCCAAAACTCTGGTATAGAACACATTATCCTGTTCCATATTTCGTTTATTCAACTCGAATGCGAACTCTTTTTTTTCGCCTTTCTTTGTTTCAGGAAGAATTTTTTCAAAAGCAGAAACAGCTTCCTTTACCCATTTTTTGGCATTTTCTTCATAATCAATATCACATTCTACCAGTGGGCTAATTTCTTTAGCCTCAAGTTTCAGCAAACGGTTTCTAAAATCCCAGCCGGTTTTGCAAAATTCTTTATAACTGCTGTCACCTAAAGCAAGAACGCTAAAATTGGTCCTTTTTAAGTTTGGTGACTGATCACTATGTATAAAATGGTAAAAATTTTCAACCATTGCCGGCGGATCGCCTTCGCCATGCGTACTGACTGCAATTAAAATATTCCTCATCCACGCTAAGGTTTCAAAAGAAAATGTTTTCATGTCCAGAAGTTCAGTTTCAATTCCAAGATGATTTGCATATTCATAAGCAAGAGTTGCCGCTGCTTTAGAGTTCCCGGTACGACTGCCATAAATTATATAAAGTGTGGAATTATTTGTTTCATTATTAAAATCTTTGTCTCCATTTTTCATGGTTTTCAAAACTGTTTCCATTATTTTTTTAATTTTCTCTCTGAAAAATCATTGCGTTTTCAAAAAAGTAAGCATATATTTTAAAAATCAAATCATTTTACGAAATTCCCAATAGTAACTTTTTTCAACTGATTTAACCATGTTGCTCTTTCATCATATTCAAGAAAAAACGGACGGTAGGTTTCCCGGGAATTACGGTGCCTCACATATTGCATCATAAAATATTTATTGCCATCAAATGGATTTTCAATCACTCCCATGATATGCACTTTGCCTTTTGCTGCCGACATCACAGGCCCGGTAACTGTTTTTGCTAAACTGCCTGTCTGCCTGACAGCTTTCTGATAAATCCGATAAACTTCAGCCAGAGGAATCTGAAAATAATTATAAGGGCCGGTCTCCCGTTCAACAAACATATAATATGGAACTAAGCCGAGCTCCACTTGTTTTTTCCACATCCGGGCCCAGGTCTGACCGCTATTGTTTATATGGTTCAGCATAGGCGCCTGAGTACGGATTTCTGCACCAGTTTGACGCACATTGAATATTGCTTCCTGCACTACTTCATTTTCCAGCTCATTGGGATGGTTGAAATGAGCCATAAATGATAAATGAAAACCATTATCAGTAATTCGCTTAAATAGATTGAGCATATCCTGTCCTTCATCACTAAACTGCGGTAAAAAAACAAAAGGCCAATAGGTAAGGGATTTACTGCCAAACCGGATATTTTTTAAGCCGGAAGGTCTTTCTGCCAGTATCACATCGAAATATTTAGAAAGAGTTGCAGGATTCATTATCAGAGGATCTCCTCCGGTAAAAAGAATCTCATTGATTTCAGGGTTTTCTTTGATATATTTCATCACTTTGCCAATTTCACGCATAGAAAATTTCATATCCAGGTCTTTAACAAACTGAGGCCAGCGAAAACAAAATGTGCAATGTGCATGGCAGGTTTGTCCCTGACTTGGAAAAAACAATACTATGTCACGATACTTATGCTGAACGCCATTCAGAATTTCTCCATCCATTTCAGGCACATTGGTCATTTGCTGTGCCGGATGAGGATTCATCTCCAATCTTATTTTCATAATTAATTTATCAATCTCCAATTGCTGTCTTCCATTTTCAATTGCATGCTGTAATTGATGAAAACGCTCAGGCGTTAACATATTTCTATTTGGAAAATTTAAAATATAAATTGGATCTGTTTCGTAATTTTCCCAGTCAATCAGATAATCAACCACATAATTATTTGTTTTGAATGGAATAACCTTTGAAACAATATCAATTTCATTCCTGACTTCGTCAGGGAAATATTTTATATATTCAATCTCCCTGAAATTTCTTGCATTAAAAGTTAAAAACCTCATAATATCTTTTATTTTTTAATAAAAACAGTTGCAAATCAAGCAACAATGCGCTCAAAATATCAAAAATTAAAGAAACATGCAAAGTTTTTTTTGAGAAAGCACAAGAGCAAACCGCCCAACATCATTGACAATCAGCCAATAAGAAAAAATAAAAAATTCAGGTTACCGGATATTCGTTATGAATGTCGGTCAGCACCTCATAGCCTGTGGGGGTGACCAGAACTGTGTGCTCAAACTGTGCCGACAGTTTATTGTCGATGGTGCGGGCTGTCCAACCATCGGATTTGTCAATCAAAGTTCCCGCCCGTCCCTGATTAATCATGGGCTCAATGGTGAAGGTCATTCCCGGTTTCATTTTCGGACCTGAATTGCGGCGGGCGGTATGATC
>CAZVAD010000186.1:0-3576 GCA_964624645.1 uncultured Mariniphaga sp. | reverse complement strand
GAATTGAGGGAATGGCGTACTTCACCTCTGCGAAAACCACTTGTGCTGCGCGGAGCAAGGCAGGTAGGAAAAACAACTGCCGTGCTGCAATTCGCCGCCGGATTTCAGCAATTTATACACCTGAATCTGGAGCGTGAGAGAGATAAAGAAGTTTTTTTCCGTTATAAATCGGTAAATGAGATTTTACAATTTCTTTTCTTTCAATACAACAAACGATGGGACAAACGGGAAGACACACTTCTGTTTATTGACGAAATTCAGGAATCGCCCGAAGCTGTGGCAATGCTACGCTATTTCTATGAGGATTTTCCTGAGATATGCGTGGTTGCGGCCGGGTCATTGCTGGAAACAATTTTTGATAAAGGCGTCAATTTTCCTGTCGGACGGGTGGAATTTCGCGTGCTGCGGCCTTTTAATTTTTCTGAATTTTTAGAAGCGATGAATGAAAATCAGGCATGGCAGCTTTACAATCAAATTCCCCTGCCCGATTTTGCGCACTCAAAACTACTGGGCCTTTTTCACAGCTATACACTTATCGGCGGGATGCCGGAAGTGTTGAAATCATATATCGAAACCAAGGATATGACATTGTTGCAAGCTGTTTATGAATCATTAATCACCACCTATTTTGACGACGCTGAAAAATATGCAAAAACTCCAAATCAGGTTCAGATTATCCGGCATGCTGTTAAATCAGCATTTTATGAAGCCGGTTCCAGGATAAAATTTGCCGGGTTCGGCGCATCGAACTACGGTTCAAAGGAGATGGGAGAAGTATTGCGCACCTTGGAGAAAGTGATGCTGCTGCATCTGGTTTACCCTACGACACATAGCGAGCCCCCCTTTATGCCGGATATAAAAAAGTCTCCCCGTCTGCAGGTGCTTGACACAGGCATGTTGAACTTCTTTGCAAGTTTGCAGTCAGAACTGTTCGGGACAAGTGACCTCAATGCGGTGTACCAGGGAAGAATAACCGAGCATATCGTAGGACAGGAATTTTTGGGTGCAAAATTTAATGTAATGAATAAGCTCCGGTTTTGGGTGCGCGATAAAAAACAGTCAAGTGCAGAGATTGATTTCCTGTTTTCAGTTGATGGTGAAATGATACCGGTGGAAGTAAAATCAGGCGTAAGCGGAAAAATGCGCTCTTTACATCAATATATTGACATTTCCAAAGCTGATTTTGCTGTTCGCTTTTATGCAGGAAATATCTCATTGGAAAAACATCAGACAATTTCCGGGAAAACCTATCGTCTATTGAGCTTACCTTACTTTCTTGCCGGAAAATTAGAAGATTATGTGAGGCATTTTAAAAATTGACACACAATTTTTAGTTCCAGATAATTTTTAAGTATAAAAGTAAATAGAGAAAACGATCAAAAAATATGCGCCATTTGTGTTTGTTGATGAGGCTACATTTATTAATTTCGCTTTCAAATGAAAACAGGAGTATCTTTTAGTTCAAACGACAGGGCATTGGTTGAAAGCCTGCAACGTGGCGATGTCCAGGCTTTTGACCGGCTTTTTGGCAATTATGCCAAAAGACTTTATGCTTTTGGGTTTAAGTACCTCCGTTCAAAAGAGGATGCCGAGGGATTGGTTCAGGATGTTTTTTTGAAAATATGGGAGAACCGGAAGAAATTGGATAAAGACTCCTCTTTTAAATCCTACCTGTTCACAATTGCCTATAATGATATTTGCACCATTTTCCGAAAACGTGCTACCAAAAGGCAGTTCCAGGATGAGATAGCGCTTCAGATCACAGCATTCAATCCAAAAACAGAGGAGCGCATAGATTACAAATCGGTGCTTGAAGAAGTTGACCGTTTGATTGAACTGCTTCCTGAAAATCAGAAAAATGTTTTACTGAAAAGAAAAAACCAGGGACTTTCTTCCAAAGAAATTGCAGAAGAGCTCAATCTTTCTCCCCGAACGGTTGACAATTACATGTCGGCAGCGCTGAAATTCCTGAAAAGCCGGTTAGCAGCCAATGATCTGGCTATCCTGCTGTTCATAAGCCTTTGGCTGATTTGAACTGACAGAAGCTAACTTGAAAAAACACCATTTCAAAATCATCACTTCCCGGAGCTTGTCTCTTTAAAAATTCTGGCTTTCTGTGAAAAAATAAAACTCGAAAAAACTGACCAATCATTTTTCTACATTTTTCATGTGAGATTTCCCGGTTGAAAACGTATAACTATTTTAGAGAAGAAAATATTTTCTCAGTGACAAATAAATATATGAATCAATCCGATATTAATACCATAAAATCCTATCTGGCCGGGAAAGTTAATGAAGAGGAGACCAACCGGATAGAAAATCTTTTTGCAAAGGGAGATGCCAACAAAGAGTTGCAGAAGTTTCTGAAAGACGACTGGACTAATTTCAAATACGATGAAGCGGAAAATTTAGACTATATCCTCCACAGGATTCACCACCTTATCCGGTTAAATGAATCCGCAAATCGTCCGTCATTCCTGAAACAGTTTATAAATATTTACTCCAGGGTTGCAGCCATATTGCTGCTTCTCATTCTGCTTGCAGGGCTTTGGGTTTATTTTACTCCCAGCCCGGAGTCTGTTGTCCTAACTGAAAAAGTTGTTTATTCAACCATCTATGCGCCCATGGGGTCACGGGTTGCTTTTAACCTCCCCGACGGCTCCACCGGATTTCTTAACAGCGGATCATCGCTCACCTACTCCACACCTTTTGCGGGCAACCGCAATGTTGAACTGCTGGGTGAGGCATGGTTTAGCATCGCTCCCGATGAACTCCACCCTTTTGAAATCAGTGCGGGTGAATCTGCGGTGCGGGTTTTGGGTACTGATTTTAATCTGAGGGCTTATCCTGATGAAAAGTTTGTTGAAGTTGTTCTGGCAGAGGGGAACGTGGAGTTTGCAGCCAAACCCAACGTCCTGCCTATAAAAATTTCACCCTCCGAAAGAATGATATACGACGGCAAAGGAATTCATGTGGAAACAACCGATCCGGCCAAATTCAAAGGGTGGACCGAAGGGAAGCTGATTTTCAGGGGAGACAAAATGGATGATGTTGCCCGCCGCCTTGAACGCTGGTTCAACATTGAAGTTACCGTGGAAGGCACAGCAATGGATGACTACTCATTCCGGGCAACTTTTGAGGACGACACTCTACATGAAGTGTTACGCCTTCTCAGCAGAACATCGCCCATGGGATACAGAATTACCCCGCGGAAACTTTTGCCCGATGGTACCTGGCAAAAAGAGAGGGTTACTTTTTTTAAAAAACAATTCACTGAAAAATAAATTGCCTATGGGATAATAAAACAAATTCTTTACACCACAAGAAAGAAGGAAACCGCGCCAACGATTTCCTTCAAAATGCTTTAAAACAAATTATTTTTTATTAATTTTAAACGTTGCAAATTTATGAATAAAAGTAAAATGAGCAAAGGGTGGTTTTCCCTCCCTTTGAAGAAAACAATGCTGATTATGAGAATGATCGTTTTTCTTTTGCTGGCAGGGTTTCTTCAGGCACAGGCTGTAGATGCTTACGCACAGCGAACCAGACTATCGTTGAACTACAAGAACACCGCGC
>CAZVAD010000185.1:0-3582 GCA_964624645.1 uncultured Mariniphaga sp. | reverse complement strand
CAAATTTGCGCCAGCGGGGGGTTAAATTTATTAAGAAACAATGGCCTGATGATCAAAAAATAAAGTGTTTTTTGTATGAAGCGTTTTAATAACCTGAAATATTCAGTCATACTCATTGGTTTGTCATCATTGCTGTTTTCCTGCAAATCTGCTGTATTAAAAGACATTCACGAAGCAAAGGACAATATTGAAAACCGGCCGGACTCTGCGCTTGCTGTCCTGAATCGTTTAAAAGATTCATACCGTGAAATGACAGACAAAGAGAAAGCCTGTTTCGGGCTTTATTACATCATGGCGCTGGATCATAACGGAAATGAAATGAACCCGGTGAGTTATATTGATTATTCTGCCGGTTATTTCACCAAATACGGCAAAACAGAGGAGCTGGCACATTGCTTTTTGTACAAGGCAAGAATATTCTGGTATGGCAACAGCAATTACGATAAAGCGGTCAAACTGCTGCTGACCGCCGCCGAAATGGCTGAGCAAATCCGGAATCCGAAACTATGGGGAAAAATACATTTTGACCTGGGCGTACTGTATGCCAGCCAAAACCTGACAGAAAAGGCATTGTTCTTTTACGACGAGGCGCTGACAGGGTTTGAAAAAGCCGGCAACTCTGACAATATTGCAAAAACTTATACTGTTATCGGAAAGTTGCACATAGAAAACGAAAAATACCCGTTAGCCCTTGAGAATTTCAACAAAGCGCTGCCTCTGGCCAAAGATTCGGTTACCCTCGGCGATGTGTTTTCGCAACTGGCCAATTATAGTTATGAAATAGCTGATTTGGATTCAGCGTATTACTACATACGCAAAAGTTTATCTTTTCCGGCTTATCCTCAGAATTTATCGAACCGTAACTTTCTGCTTGCCGATATTTATTTTGACAGAGAGCGGTATGATTCGGCAGTACATTATACCAACATTGCACTCAAATACAAAATAAATATCCATACGGAAAGGGAATGTTACAGGCTGCTTGCCAATGTTGCCTCCATTGAGGGCGATGAAAAACTCTTTGATTTTTATCTGGACAAATACCACAACTGCCAGGATTCCATTTTGCTGAACAACGCGACACAGAATATTCCGGCAATAGAAAAACTCTTACATACTGAGAACAAAGTCCGGGAGACAAAAAAAAGTTTACACCGGGTTTTGTTGTTATCATTCGTTTTAATTTCAGGGATATTGTTGTTGTATCTGTATTACGGCAAACTGATCCGCTTATGGAAGGGAAAAGCGGTGAAAGAGAAACAAAATAATCTGAGGCAGCAATTGCTTTGGAATTTAAAAGAGGCGGAAATCAGGCTGTCTGCCGAAAAGAAAATTTTAGGCGCCGGAACTTCAACCCGTCACCTAAAAAAAATCTACGGCAATTTACTCCCCTTCAGCAACAAGGAAAAGCTGGTCGAAAAGATGGATGAACTGTTTAACGGAGCAGGCACTATTATTACACAAACTTATCCTGCCGTAAACGATAAGGAATTGAAATACATTTTCATGTTTCTTCTGGACGTTCCCGTAAACGATGTCTGTTTCATGCTGAATTACCAAAAGGAGAGTTTACGAAAAATGCGGTACAGGCTGGCGCCAAAATTAAACCTGCAAGGGGCAGGGGAACTGAACCGTTTTTTGGAAACGTTTTTATAAACAAAAGTTACTGCTCTTCCTGTTTTTTGCCGCTTATATTCAAGACAAAATACCGCAAAAAAGCCTTGTCCACACTTTTGTTTTTTACCTGCTTCTAATATGCTGATAATCAACTAACTACAAAAGAGCTGTCCACAATAAAAAACTGCCCGAAGTTTGGACGGCTGATTGCTTGTCCCTATCTTGCGGCTGTACCAATGGATAACCTTTAAATTTTATTTGCTGTGAGGAAATTTATTCAATTCCCAAACTGGCATAAATTGAAAACTTTGCTTTGGAATAGCAAAAAACCCCCCGCTGGCGCGGTTTTGCAAACCGTGCCTTGCTTTGCAAAAATTGTTCTTTTATAATTCTTATAGCAATGAACAAAAAACAAGAAACAGTAGGTTTTTGCCCTGCCGGGCAAGGCACAAATTACAAATTTGCGCCAGTGGGGGATATTAGACAAACGAAAGGTGGGGTGAATTCACTCCACCTCTATTTTATATTTTAGATTAATTATATAGAAATGAAAAAATTAACCTTTTACATCATCTTCTTTCTTAGCAGCTTTAGTTTGTTTGCTCAGGAGAAATTTGAATTGAATGCATCAGTAAAAACAGGACTGTTTTTCCCACCCAATGAAGACAATAGTGAGTATTTTCCGAATAATACCATATCGCTAGGATTAAGTATTGACCTGGAGTATAATGTATTGGAGAATACGAGAATTTCACTGGGCATTGAGGGGAGCTATCTAAACCCTTCGATGATCGATTATTGGAACAATCAGATAGATCCCTTGTGGCATTCGGTAAATGTTCCATTCAGGATAAAACAATTTGTTACCCCTCATATTATGCTTGTTGGCGGGGCAAAGCTGGTCAGACAGATAAAAGGTTATTGGAATAACCAATTAACAGCATATCGAAATCAGCAAAAAATACCTGAATATTCATGGGAACTGGGAACCGGTTGGCAATTTAACAAACTAAGCCTCTTTTTAATTTACAATCGTGGTTTTGGCTCATTTGAAAAGATAATAAAAACAGGCCCAAATTCATATTTCCCTGTCGATATGATCCATCAGGAAATTTATTTAAGAGTTCAATATCCATTTTGGAAATTTTAACAGTCCTTTTTTTGAATTTATTCTAGATTTAACTCAATTCAAGGTAGCCAAAAACATTCATCAGCCATGAGAAAGAGCACTTTATTTTTATTACTGCTAATTTTTGACATAATGCTTTTCCACTCCTGCGAAAAAAACATCATATTGGATTTCGTTCACAATCCAAAATTAGTATTAAACTGTATTCTTAACCCGGATTCAAGTGTTACAGCAACCCTGACTTTATCGCAAAGCATAAATCAAACAGAAGAAATAAGACCAGTTGATAATGCAATTATTACATTATATGAAGAAGACCATGTGTTTGGAACGCTCGAAGAAATGGGAGGCGGGCGCTATAAACTGGATAAGAAACCACACGAAGGTAAAAAGTACAAAATAACAGTGGAATCAACGGGTTATAATTCTGCTTCAGCAGAAACAACTGTCCCCAACCGTCCGGAAATAGAATATGCCAAAGAGGTTACCGGGTATTTGGAATACGACAGTACCCTTGCAACTTTTAACCTGAATGTTAAAATTCATGACAGACCCGGGCCTGACAACTACTGGATTTATGATACATGGAGCGTAAAAGGAGTAAAATATGGTGGGGTAAGAAAAGAAATCAATGCCCCTTTTTTAGATGGGTTTAACAAGATTACCGATACTGAGGCCAAATATGGTTTTACACTTTCTCTCGGTATTCGGTTGTCCGATGAAGGTTATGACGGTAAAACGATGGAGTTTGTAATTCCTGATTATATTGAAAGTCCCCAGCACAGTTATACTGATGCTGTACATTTTTTGAACACCTGCGAACATTACGATAAGCA
>CAZVAD010000184.1:0-3615 GCA_964624645.1 uncultured Mariniphaga sp. | reverse complement strand
ACTCCTCCAGTTGGGCATATAGAGGTCTAAAAGTGCTCTGAATTTTTCATTATGATGTCGTTCTTTCAGATGAAGGATTTCATGCAATATGATATAATCAATGCAGTGTCTCGGCTTTTTTGCCAATTCCAGATTGAAAAGTAAACTTCGTTCTTCGATGTTACAGGATGCCCATTTGGTATGCATCGCACGGATATTCCAGCTTTCTACTTTTTCTTGGGTTGTTTTTTCCCAAACTGCAATCATTTCCGGCAGAATGGTTTTTAGATAGCTTCTGTAAAATTCATCAAAGACTTTTTTACGGTTCTCGACCTTAGTGCCGGGACGAACATAAAGCTCGAGTTTTGTTTTATTTTTGATTTTAAGCTCATGCTTTCCGTAACGTTCGATGACTTTTAGCAGATACCTTCTTCCGTCAAAATAATGGCTTTCCCCTGAAACATATTCTTTGACAGGTTCTCTCCGCTGGTTTTGAAATTCCCTTTGCTGGCGTCTGATCCAGTTGAGTTTGTCCACCACAAACAGACGGATGGCTTCATTGTCCAGGTTTTTTGGTGCGGCTAATCTAATCCTGCCATTGGGCGGATAAACAGAAAGATGCATGTTTTTAATATCCTTCTTGATTATCTCAATCTTCAAATCCGAAACTTCCAAAAACATTTTCTAATATTCAGATTGTTCTTTGATGATATTAAAAATCAGATCAATATCGGTTCCTTCCGGCAGCGCTTTTTTCAGTGCATTTTTAATTTTGCGTTCCTTCAGGATGTTGCCTCTGAAATCAGCCTGTTTGCTGTATCCGATAGCTTCCTCGGCTGCAATTGTTAGTTCTTCATTTTGTCCGAGATTATCGTATAACGCCTGTTTCCCGGCTGTGTTGATGTTAGCCGGATAATCGCTTTTTCTTTCGGCGGGTTCTATGATTTTCCTTGCCTGTTCCCTAAGTTGTTCAAAAAACTCTTTTTTAGTGATATTTTCCTTTCTCAGATCCTGAATCAACTGATCCAGAATTTTTGACATTCTGTCGAAATACATCGGGTTGGCCGGACGCTGCTCAATGATTGTTTTTCTCAGATTATGTGTCATTGCTTCTGCCATCGATTCTTCATTCTTTAAGCTTTCAGGCAGATGTTTCTTTAATTTTTCCGGGTCGGAAACAAATAATTCCAAAAGCGTCTGATCTTCGGCATCCAGTAAAACTTCGGTTTCATCCGACCGGATATAAGTATCAATCAAATGACGCATGGCGGGTTCATATCGCTTCAAATCAATATAATCCCCACTGTATTTTTCCACTTCATCCCTTAGATTAGCGAAGAATCTGACATCTTCTTTGATTCTGATTCTATCGGATTCAGAATAACCGGCTTCCGCCATTTCATTGGCAATATCGGCATAGGCACGAATCAATGAAACCGTATATTTATAGAGTTTCACCCGCTTTTCTTCGGTTTCTTTCAGCTCTTCCGGCTTGTCTATACTTCCGCAGAAAAATACCTTGAAATTTTCCCAGGTTTGCGGATGCACCGGCTCGCACAATGCCTTTACCTTGTCCAGCGCTTCGTTTAATCTTTCTTTTCCTTTTTCTAAACGATTCCCCAACAAACCTTCAATATCCTCCCTGTCATAATCTTCAAAAGCGCCCTGTGTATAATCATAGTAGGAAGACTCCAGACTTTTGAATAAATCTTTATAGTCGATGATGTAGCCATATTTTTTACTTTCGCCGTCCAGCCGGTTGACACGGCAAATTGCCTGAAACAGACCATGGTCGCGCATTTTTTTGTCGATGTAAAGATAAGTTGCCGGCGGCGCATCAAAGCCGGTCAGCAGTTTATCCACCACAATCAGTAATTTCATTCTTGCCGGTTCTTCTATAAATTTCTTTTTGACTTCTCTCTCGAATTCTTCTATCGGTTTTCCATCCAGCATGTTTTTGTATGTGCCAAACTGAAACAGCTTTTCTGTAATTCCTTCTTCTCCAGTGGCTTCATCTTTTATGCTATGTGCCATGGGTTCGTATGAAGTGATAATGGCACATTTGGTAAAACCTTTTTGCTGAAAAATATCATAATACCGGCAAGCCTGGTAGATACTGCCCGCCACCAGCATGGCATTTCCGGTGCCGTTGCTCAGTCTTTCTTTTCGCTCAAAATCCATCAATATATCCGCCACAATTTGCTCTAACCGGTCTTTGGAACTCAAAATTTTTTGCATCGTTCCCCAGCGCTGTTTTAGTTTTCGTTTGGCCACATCTGTCAGTCCGGCGGTCTTTCTTTCGAACCATTCATCAATTTGTTTGGGCGATTTCATCCTTTGGTCAATGCTGCGCACTTCGTACCGCAAATCCAGCACCACGCCATCCCTCACGGCTTCATCAAATTTATAGGTGTGGATATATCTTCCGAAAACCTCAATACTTTTCTTTTTATCCTTTTTCAGCAGGGGCGTTCCCGTAAATCCGATGAACAAAGCATCCGGCAATATCACTTTCATTGCATCGTGCAGCTTCCCTGACTGTGTACGGTGACATTCGTCCACAAATACAAAAATATTTCCCTTGGCTCGGAACTCTTTGGTCAGGCTTCGTCTGATCTCTTCGGTGAATTCATCATAATCATCGTCTGTCTTGCTGCCGAATTTATGAACTAAAGAAGCAATCAGCCACTCTTTACTGGTGTTCAGAACATCGAGCAGATCCCTTCCGCTTTTTGTTCGATAAATGTCCTCATTGACGCCTTTGAACACCTTTTCAATCTGCGAATCCAGTTCCTCACGGTCTGTGATCAGCAGCACCCGCGCGTTTTCCCTATTTTCCCGAATCCATTTCGCCAGCCACACCATGGTCAGACTTTTTCCGCTTCCCTGTGTGTGCCAGATGATGCCGCCTTCATGTCTTTTGATGAATTTCTGCGCAGCTTTGGTTCCAAAATATTGATTGTGCCGGGCGAGTTTTTTCACACCGCCATCAAAAACCACAAAATCCCGTATCAGTTCAATGATTCTTTCCTTGGCGCAGATTTGGCCGATTTGCCGGAGTAGTTTATTGTTTTCCTGACTCGCTTCCTTCCATTCCAGATAATATTTTTGAGGAGTTTCTATTGTGCCGTATCTCAGTCCCTGGGTACGGTTGCCTGCCATCACTAACTGGGCAGTATTGAAAAATGTTTGAATAAAATCCGGCCCCTGATTGAGTAAATTCTGTCGGATTCCTTCCTCCATGGCCACCGTTCCCCGTTTGAGCTCAAGAATGCCGACCGCTATCCCGTTGATGTAAATCACAATATCCGGGCGTTTATCATATACTTTCCCGGTTACACTCACTTCTTCCGCAATGGCAAAATGATTGTTCAACGGGTTTTTCCAGTCAATCAGCCAGACGGTTTCATGGTGTTCACCCACATCCGGGCTGACTTTCACACCATAACGTAATAAGTCATAGACCGCACGGTTGCTGTCATACAAACTGTCTCCTGCTGCAAAAGCCACGCGGGAAACTTTATTATATGCCTTGTGAATTAAATCTTCGTCATAGCCTTGTTTCCTCAAAAAATCTTTAAGCAGCGCATGTTCGATATTCCGGTTATCGTCCCGCTCTTCCCAATTTCCGAGATA
>CAZVAD010000183.1:0-3622 GCA_964624645.1 uncultured Mariniphaga sp. | reverse complement strand
CTGTAATCGATATTGTTCAGCGCATTCAGCCATTGTGCGCCCCACCATGTTTTTCCAAATATATTTGCCATAATCTTTGTTTATCATATAGAATTTCAAAAGAACAAAATGAAAGCTGCATTGCAATTGAACCGGCAAAAAAATTATTAAATTTTCAGCGGGAGTTATGAACAAGAGGAAGCAGGAGTTACCGGTCATTTGGTGTCTTATGCTTTCTTTTAAAGGTTTTCTGATGAAATTCACCTGAATTTTCTTTCCCGGAAAAATTCCCATTCCCCAGATTTTGAATCCAGCCATTTTTCCGCTACATTTGGTCTGGGCAAAATGGCTCACTGAAATCAAACAGATAAAACACTTATTACCATGTATCTACTCGGATTCGACATCGGAAGTTCTTCAATCAAAGTTTCGCTGATTGACGGGGAGAAAGGAAATTCCGTAGCCTCTTCATTTTATCCCGAAGAGGAGATGGAAATCACCGCCGTTCAGCCCGGCTGGGCTGAGCAGGATCCCGGATTGTGGTGGAAAAACCTGAAACTGGCGCTGGCCGGTGTGTTAAAAAAATCGAATGTCCATCCGGAGGAGATTGAGTCCATCGGCATTTCATACCAGATGCACGGACTGGTGATGGTGGACAAAAACCGGGAGGTTATCCGTCCGTCAATCATCTGGTGCGACAGCCGGGCAGCTGCCATCGGGGATCGGGCATTTGAGGAAATCGGCGCTGAAAAATGCCTTTCCGGTCTGCTGAACTCCCCCGGAAATTTCACCGCATCAAAATTGAAATGGGTCAGGGACAACGAACCCGGATCGTATGAGAAGATTTATAAATTCATGCTCCCCGGGGATTACATTGCCATGAAACTTACCGGCGAAATCCAAACCACCGCAGGCGGCCTTTCGGAAGGCATCTTGTGGAATTTTCCGGAAAACAGACCGGCAGAAATGGTGCTGAATCATTACGGATTTTCACCGGAAATCATCCCGGAAGTTGTTCCAACCTTTGCCGTTCAGGGGCAACTCACGCAGAAAGCGGCGGCTGAGTTAGGGCTTTCCCCGCGGACAAAAGTCAGCTACCGCGCCGGCGACCAGCCCAACAATGCCCTTTCGCTGAATGTGCTGAATCCGGGCGAGATTGCAGCTAATGCGGGTACTTCGGGAGTGGTTTACGGCGTGAGCGATGAAATCAGATACGATCCGCAATCGCGGGTAAACACTTTTGCACATGTTAACCACACGGCAGAAAATCCACGTCTTGGGGTGCTGCTCTGCATCAACGGCACGGGAATTCTGAATGCCTGGCTGAAACGCATTGCAGGCCAAAATCTGAGTTACAGCGAAATGAATGCGCTGGCGGCAACAGTTCCGGCAGGTTCTGACGGGGCAGTCATCCTGCCTTTTGGCAACGGCGCCGAGCGGGTATTGAATAACCGGAACATCGGATCGGTGTTCAGTGGCATCAATTTCAACATCCACCGCCGTGAACATCTTTTGCGTGCCGCACAGGAGGGAATTGTGTTTTCGTTCCAATACGGTATGGACATCATGGCAAAGACCGGAATTCACGTTTCGGTGATCCGTGCAGGCAAGGCAAACATGTTTCTGAGTTCGGTTTTCTGCGAAACGCTTGCCGGAATCACCGGTGCAACCATTGAGCTGTATGACACCGACGGTGCAGCCGGCGCCGCTCTCGGGGCGGGAATCGGGTCAGGATATTACGCATCGGCAAAAGAGGCGCTGGCAAATCTTCAAAAAACGGAAACTGTGGAGCCCGGATCAGGTGAAAAATCAGAGTATCTGAGTGCATACAACAACTGGAAAAGGGAACTTGAAAGGCAGTTAAATAATCAGTAATCATTTATAAATCAATTAAAAATGGAAGTATTAACCGGAAATAAAGAGTATTTCAAAGGAATTCCCCAAATCAAATATGAGGGGACTGATTCAAGAAACCCCCTGGCGTTCAAATGGTATGATGAAAACAAAATCGTAGCAGGCAAAACGATGAAAGAGCACCTGCGGTTTGCTGTGGCCTACTGGCACACCTTCTGCGGAACCGGCGAAGACCCGTTCGGGCCGGGCACAAAGATTTTTCCGTGGGATGGCGCCTCCGACCCGATGGATGCTGCCAGAGCGCGTATGGATGCGGCATTTGAATTCATCACCAAAATGAACATTCCGTTCTACTGTTTCCACGATGTGGATGTTGTGGGAAACGGCTCGGTTTTCGAAATTGAAAAACGTCTCGGGAAAATGGTGGAAGAGTTGAAACAGAGACAGGAGGCTTCGGGCGTTAAACTGCTTTGGGGAACGGCAAACGTTTTTTCCAATCCGCGCTACATGAACGGGGCTGCCACAAATCCCGATTTCAACGTGGTTGCCAATGCGGCGGTACAGATAAAAAATGCCATTGATGCCACCATCGCCCTTGGCGGTTCCAACTACGTTTTCTGGGGCGGACGTGAAGGATACATGACCCTGCACAACACAGACACTAAGCGCGAAGTGGAGCATCTTGCCCGTTTTTTGGGAATGGCGCGCGATTACGGACGCAGGCAGGGTTTCAAAGGGACATTCCTGGTGGAGCCAAAACCCATGGAGCCAACAAAACATCAGTATGATTATGATGCGCAGACGGTTATCGGGTTTCTGCGCAACTTTGGGCTGGAGAAGGATTTCAAGCTGAATATTGAAGTGAACCATGCCACGCTTGCCGGGCATACTTTTGCCCACGACCTGCGCATGGCCGCCGATGCCGGTCTGCTGGGCTCCATTGATGCCAACAAGGGCGACTACCAGAACGGATGGGATACCGATGAATTTCCTGCCAATATTTATGAAGTGACCGAGGCAATGCTCGAAATCATTCAGGCAGGCGGTTTTCACACCGGAGGAATCAACTTCGATGCAAAAACCCGCAGAAGCTCTACCGACCTGGAAGATATTTTCATTGCGCACGTAACGGGGATGGATACTTTTGCACGGGCGCTCACGGTAGCCGACAAAATCCTCAGTGAATCCGATTATCTGGATATGCGTAAAAACCGGTATGCTTCATTTGATTCCGGGAAAGGCGCTGATTTTGAAACTGGAAAACTCACACTTGAAGATTTACACAAAATTGCAGGAGAGGCTGGTGAGCCAAAGCAAATCAGTGGGAAACAGGAGTTGCTGGAGCAGCTGATCAGTTGGTATATTTAGCTGAATTATTGCCGGATGAATCCGGCAGCAATGAAAAATATTGCTGTTGGATTTATCCAACAGAGTGAATGAGTGTGTGATAAAAGGCTTTAGCCGCATGGTTTATGTGGTTAGAGCCCCTGAAATATGATATTGTCATTAGAACCACCAGCTGAATCCGGTGGCAATAAAAAATATTGCTGTTGGATTTATCCAACAGAGTGAATGAATGTGTGACCAAAGGCTTTAGCCGCATGGTTTTATGTGGCTAAAGCCCCTGAAATATAATATTGCTATTAGAACCCACCGGCTGAATCTGGCAGCAATGAAAAATATTGCTGTTGGATTTATCCAACAGAATGAATGGGTGTGTAACCAAAGGCTTTAGCCGCATGGTTTATGTGGTTAGAGCCCCTGGAATATGATTTTGCCATTAGAGCCC
>CAZVAD010000182.1:0-3696 GCA_964624645.1 uncultured Mariniphaga sp. | reverse complement strand
ACCTATACCAATGAATTTGTTCAACTATTAAAAATACTGAATAAACTCCGCTGGCACGGTTTACAAAACCGTGCCTTGCTTTGCAAAAAGCAAAAATTTTTACTTGAACGTAAGAAATAGTACAATAATGCGATGTTCATAAATCATTTCCAATCAAATTCCGTTTCATATTTTCGGTTTTCCGGTAGATGCTGTCTTTTTAGGATATGTTGAAAATGTTACGCAATTCCTTGTTGCTCAGGTTTCCTATCCAGTTTTCGCCTGTTGCCACAGTCATTTCAGCCAATGCTTTTTTGTGTTGGATCATGACATTTATTTTTTCTTCGAACGTATTTTTTGTGATGAACCGGTGAACCATCACATTGTTTTTCTGTCCGATACGGTATGCACGGTCGGTAGCCTGTGCTTCCACGGCAGGATTCCACCACAGGTCGTAATGGATGACATGACTTGCTGCAGTCAGGTTCAGCCCGGTTCCGGCAGCTCTTAGCGACAACAGAAATATCTTGTCGGCATGGTTTTGCTGAAAACGTTCAATCATTTCCTGGCGTTGTTTGATGCTGCACCCGCCATGATAATACAATGGTTCAGACTTGTACCGTTCTGTCATAAAATGTTGCAGTAATCCGGCCATTTCAGTAAACTGGGTGAACAACAGCACTTTCTCCTGGCTTTCTATAATGCTGTCAAGCTTATCGAAAAGAAGTTCAGTTTTTCCGCTTAATGTAGCATCCATTTTTCCGTTTTTCAGGAATTGGGTGGGGTGATTGCAGATTTGTTTCAGTGCCAGAATCATTTGTAACACCAATCCCTGTCGCACAAACAGTGATTTCTGGTCGGTGCGGGTGATTCCTTCGATTTCATCCATTGCCTTCTCCAGCGTTTTTTCATAAAGGCCGGCCTGTTCTTTGGTGAGTGTGGCATAGCTGTCGATTTCAATTTTTTCAGGAAGATCGGAAATAATGCTTTTGTCTGATTTTAACCGCCGCATGAGAAAGGGTGCTGTTACCCGTTTCAGCTTTTCAGCTGTTTCCCTGTCATTCAACTGCTCGATGGGAGCGCCGAAGGTTTCGGTAAATTCTTTTAAAGTTCCCAGAAAACCGCGGTTGCTGTAATCCATAATACTCCACAATTCACTTAGCCGGTTTTCCACCGGTGTGCCGCTCAGTGCGACAAAATTGTCTGATTTGATGGACTTTACTGCTTTTGTTTGTGCCGTATTCTGGTTTTTAATGTTTTGTGCCTCATCGATAACAACAGTGTGCCAGTTCCTTTTTTTCAACAACAATGCATCACTTCGCGCTATGCCGTATGACGTAATCAGCACATCGTAATCGTTCAGCTTTGTGAAGTTGCGCTGGGTGCCATGATAAATTTCAACAGATATGCCCGGGGCAAATTTTTGAAATTCGGCCTGCCAGTTGGTGAGTAGTCCGGTTGGTGCAATTACCAGTATTTTTTGGTCATTGAGCAACCCTTCCTCTTTAAATTTCAGTATTGCAGTAATAACCTGTATTGTTTTTCCCAATCCCATATCATCGGCAAGCACGGAACCAAAACCGATTCGTGCATTCCGGTAAACCCACGAAAACCCACGTTGCTGATAGGGGCGAAGTTGTGCCACAAGTCCTTCGGGAACAGATATCTCCCTGAATTCAGTCAGCTCCGTGATTAGTTTTTTTACCTCATCATCCATTTGAATTTTGGCGCCGGCATATTCTCCCGAGAGGGCAGCCCTTAACATCTGAGCAGCCGAAAGTTCTTTTGATTGTGAAAAGTGTTTGTACAGTTTTTCGATATCTTGTTTTTCCACATAAATGTATTGTGTTTTAAAACGGATCAATCCTTCCGATTTTTGCAGCAATTTTCTGAATTCGGCTTCATCCATTACTGTATCGCCAACAGCAACCTGCCATTCGAAATCGAGCAGTTTGTCGAGCCGTAAAAAGGATTTCCCGGAGGTTTTGTTTTTGAGTTTAACGCTGGGTTTGGGTTTCAGAATCTGTTGCAGTGATTTTGGCAGCAATACCGAAATATCCAACAGTTGAATGGCCGGAATCATCTGCATCAGAAAAGGCGAAAAAGTCCGGTTGTCCATGATCAGTTCCTCTTGTCCTCCGGAGTTGATATAGGTGTCAAGCCCCGGTATGAAACTGCTGAGCTGAGCCAGCGACTGCAAAATCTCGAAACGCCTGGAGTCAAATCTCTTTTGGTTTAAGACATCGGGGATTGGCACCGGTTCGTCCAGTGTGCCGGCAGAATCCTCAATGTTAATTAAAATCCTGAATGTGTCATCTTTCCATTCTTCAACAATCAGTACCGGCTGGTAATTGCCGCGTGTGATGTAGAATTTTTGCAGCCACGACATGATGCCCCCGGCCAGCGCCTCTTCTCCCGGATTGACAAACGGGTAGCTTTCATTCTTGAAAAACAACTGTAAAAATAAGTCGTCCGCTGTGTTGTGGCTAACTATCCTGACGATTTCGGTGATAAACAGAGAGAGAAGATTTAACGCGGGTTCTTTTTCCACCTGTTTTTGCTTTTTGCGGTAAATTCCAGTGAATACATCAGGGGGCAAAATCAACTCCAACTCATCAACCAGCTTTTTAACTTCCTTGCTCAACATGGCAGGCAGCCAGCGAACAGCATACTGTTTATCGGGAAGCTGCACAATCTGCGGTACGATGGCGCCGTTGGCAATGAGTTGCAGCGCCAGTTGCAGTGCGGTATGCAGTGAAGCCGTTGATGGTTGATAGTCATAGGTTTTATTGCTTTGTATCTGCGATAGTTGCTGCAAAAATTCCCGCACAGAATATTCCTTATTGTTTATGGCAATCTTGGCTTTCAATGATTCATCAAGCCGGATTTGGTTGGTAGAGTAGTAATTGATATACTGCTCTTCCGTCTGTAGATTTGCGAAAAAATCCGACAAAGGGACTTTCCCTTTAGCGACTTTCTGTGTGTTTCTGACAATCCGGTTGAGTGTTGTCAGGTACTTATCACGAAAATCAGTGCCGGATGTTGTGTAAAATGCCGGATTGGGTGAAAGCAGCGAAGTTAGCGAGCCATGAAGAGGTTCCAGCTTTGCAAAGGAAAGTTTTTGATAGGCTGACTCAGGTTCAAACTCTTTTTTGGGCTGTGCTTTACCGAAAAAAAGATTTATGATTTTGGGAATCTCTATTTGTTGCTTATTGATAAATATGTCAAATTTCTCCAGCTCTGAAAATAAATCCACATTGTGCAGTGAAAATACAAGAAAGGGATTGTTGTCGATTTCGGCAGAGACTTTATAAATTACTGAGGCTAAGTGCTTGCAAGGCACTGCCCAATCGGGGCAGGAGCACTGCATTTTCAGGTCGTTCCACTGGCCGGGAAAGACTTTCAGTCCGTTTTGCCGGGCAAGTTCAAGCACTTCCGGATCGAGTTCACGGTTCAGCAGTTTTGAAATAATAACCGGGCGTTTAGTTAAATCTGTCATAAAATTACCCAATTCCGGATCAAAAAACGGTGGTAAAATTATATCCACCTTGTATGGTGATGGCCGTCTTCCCCGCACTTTTGCAGAAATATGGTTGCCGTCAATTTTTATTTTATCAACTGCTCCGCTACGGGCATACGAAGCGCCCCGCGGCAATCTGTTACTGTAATCGATATTGTTCAGCGCATTCAGCCATTGTGCGCCCCACCATGTTTTTC
>CAZVAD010000181.1:0-3790 GCA_964624645.1 uncultured Mariniphaga sp. | reverse complement strand
AAGCTCCAGCCCTCACGATATTTGTGCTTAATCCACTCCTCGCACATCTCCTGTGCGTTCCATTTAACGGTTTGCTTCGATTCACCTTCCACTTTGCGGGTTACAACATCTGAGCTGAAAGGCAGAAGCCTGGTGGTGGTCAGCGTTTCGCTCGGAGAAATATTGGTTACTTTCATATTTTCACTATTCCAGAGCAATGTTTTCTGCAGCGACTGCATCCTCACGGCAAGGTTCCCCATGACAACCATTTCATTGAAAGGCCCTGAATATTCAAATGATGATGAAGGTTTACCTCCGTTTTTACAACAATTGACAAAGTGCATTTCATGCCTTCCGCCCCCGTTGGGGTCATCCGGAATGCGCTCAAGTTTCACTTTTGTTTCCGGAACGTATTCTTCGCCATTTTTATACACTTTCCATTTTGCGCCATAAGCTTCAGCGATTAATGTTGCTTCCGACCCAACAAACATGAAACCACCGCCCGGATTCATCGGCGCATCAACAGGCAGGTCAAACGGACGGGGCGGCATCAGACCGCCGTCATACCAAATCAGTTCAAGCTCAGGCAAGGCGCAATAGGGCAAATTCTTCCGTGCCGGGAAAAGGTAGGTAACCTGTGCCGAAACCGGAGCACTTTCGGTATTCACCAACGACGAACTCGCCTGAAAAGCAACCGGTGCACCAAGCTGAAGGGCATGGTTGGGAACGTCAAGCAAATGGCATCCCATATCGCCTAAAGCGCCTGTTCCGTAATCCCACCAGCCTCTCCATATCCAGGGGTGATATTCCGGGTTGTACGGACGCATTTTGGCAGGCCCGATAAATAAATCCCAATCCAGGGTTTCGGGGATCTGCACTTCCTTCAATGGCTGTGGCATTCCCTGCCGCCAGATGGGACGATTAGTCCAGACGTGAGCCTCAGCAACGACCCCCAGGCACCCGCTCTGAACCACTTCGGCCACTTCATAAACCGTATCGTTTGAATGTCCTTCATTTCCCATCTGCGTAACCACTCCTGTTCTTTCTGCCAGTTCTGTCAGGTATCTCGATTCCCAAACCGAATGGGTCAGTGGTTTCTGGAGATAAACATGCTTCCCCAATTCCATTGCAGCAGCAGCCGGCAGCGCGTGGGTGTGGTCGGGTGTGGCAATGACCACAGCATCAATATCCTTCTGTTTATCAAGCATTTCACGGTAATCTTTCCACTTTTTGGCTTTGGGGTAAGCTTCAAAAACCCGGTTGGCATAATCCCAGTCCACATCGCACATTGCCACCATATTCTGATTTGGCATGTTCCTGAGATTTGTAAACCCTTTTCCGCCGATACCAATGCCGGCAATATTCAGTTTATCGCTGGGTGGCGTATGTCCCAATCCTGCAACGGCACGACTTGGAATAACGCTGATTCCGGCAGCTGCAGCAGCCGTGGTTCCAATGAAATTACGACGCGAAAATGTTGTTTTTACTTTTTGATTCATAGATTAAAACTTATCAATTTCTATTCTGTTTTTATTTTGAAGGTAAATCTATTCATTATTAATGAATTTTGAAAGCCGAACACAAAGTTTTCCGGTGTATGGAACGATTTTAACAGATAGAAACAGAGATTAAAAATCGTTTGTGTAAATTTGTAAAAATACTTTTGACATGAAAACTCATAATAACAATATGAATGGTGTGGATTTCAAAAAAATGAGCATGCCCCACCCCAAGATGGATTTCAGCGCTGTGAAACTGGCGTCTGACAAGTCCAACAAAGAAAAGATTCAAAGCGAACTGAACAAGGGTGTTTTATCAGAAAAGCAGACCTTTCCGGTTTTGCAGATGAGTTGTGCTTCCTGTGCCGCCAACATTGAGCGTATTTTGAAAATGCAGGATGGTGTGGTTGATGCTGCAATCAATTTTGCGGCGGCAACAGTTTCCGTAGAATTTCTGCCAACACTCACACAGCCATCAGCATTGAAAAAGGCAGTGCAGGACGGCGGCTATGACATGGTGATTGAAAGCACAAAAAATGAAATTGAAACTTTGGAAGAAATTCATCACAGCAAATTCACCAAACTGAAAAAAAATGTATGGGGTGCGGCTTTGCTTTCCATCCCTGTGGTCATTATCGGGATGTTTTTCATGAATATTCCGTATGCCAACGAAATCATGTGGATTTTATCCACCCCGGTATTGTTATGGTTTGGACAGGGTTTCTTTGTCAACGCATGGAAACAGGCCAGACACCGTACAGCCAGCATGGACACATTGGTGGCGCTCAGTACCGGAGTGGCTTATCTTTTCAGCGTTTTCAACACGCTTTTCCCACAAGTGTGGCTGCAACGGGGACTTGAAGCTCATGTTTATTTTGAAGCGGCGGCGGTCATCATCACATTTATATTGTTGGGCAGACTGCTTGAAGAAAAAGCTAAGGGAAATACTTCTGCCGCCCTGAAAAAGCTGATTGGTCTGCAACCCAAAACAGTAACACTACGCACTTCCGGTGGTGAACAGAAGCAAATCCCCATAGAAGAAGTGAAAATTGGCGATGTGATTGTGGTGAAACCGGGTGAAAAAATTGCCGTTGACGGAAAAGTTTCTGAAGGCAGCTCCTATGTTGATGAAAGCATGCTCAGCGGTGAACCGGTTCCCGTTCTCAAACAGCAAAATGATACGGTTTATGCCGGCACAATCAACCAGAAGGGAAGCTTCCGGTTCCGGGCAGAGAAAGTCGGAGCGGAAACCATGCTGGCGCAGATTATCCAGATGGTAAAAGATGCACAAGGCAGCAAGGCGCCGGTGCAAAAACTGGCAGATAAAATTGCGGCTGTCTTTGTTCCTGCCGTTATGGCCATCGCCCTGCTGACATTCGTTATATGGATTATCGTAGGCGGCGCAAGCGGATTCACACACGGTTTGCTGGCCATGATCACGGTTTTGGTTATTGCCTGCCCATGTGCACTGGGATTGGCAACACCCACTGCAATCATGGTTGGCATTGGGAAAGGTGCAGAAAAAGGCATTCTGATTAAAAATGCCGAAAGTATTGAACTGGCGAAAAAGGTAAATGCCGTTGTGCTTGACAAAACCGGAACCATCACCGAAGGAAAACCGGAAGTTACCGGTGTCCAGTGGCTCAAAGGCGATGAATCTGCCAAATCCATCTTGTACAGTCTGGAAAAGCAGTCGGAGCACCCTTTAGCTGAGGCAGTGGTAAATTATTTCAACAGCACAGAAGCTGCACAAATCACCAATTTTGAAAGCATCACCGGAAAAGGCGCCAGAGCAGACGCCGAAGACAGGACCTGGTTTGCCGGCAATAAGCGATTACTCGATGAGAATAAAATTACCATTGACCCGTCCCTGCTCGAAATTGCAGGCCAGTGGAGCGATGAAGCAAAAACCGTTATCTGGTTTGCTGATAATGAAAAAGCTTTGGCAACAATCGCCATAGCCGATAAAATCAAGGAAAATTCAGCAGAAGCGGTAAAACGGCTGCAAGACAGTGGCATTGATGTTTTCATGCTCACCGGAGATAATGAAAACACAGCAAAGGCCATTGCAAAACAGGTTGGAATAAATCATTTCAAAGCGGGAACGCTCCCAGGCGAAAAAGCTGACTTCATTAAACAGTTGCAAAGCGAAGGCAAGCTTGTGGCTATGGCCGGTGACGGCATTAACGACAGCGCTGCACTGGCACAGGCTGATGTGGGTATTGCCATGGGAAAAGGCAGCGACATTGCCATGGACGTTGCCGAAATGACCATCATTTCATCCGATCTGAACAAAATACCACAAGCCATCA
>CAZVAD010000180.1:0-3941 GCA_964624645.1 uncultured Mariniphaga sp. | reverse complement strand
GGCATCCGGTTTACTGCCTGCTATTCCACTTCGGCAACATGCACTCCCAGCCGCTATGCGCTGCTGACGGGTGAATATCCCTGGAGAAATGAAAGCGCCAGAATCCTTCCGGGCAATGCCCCGCTGATTATTGACACCCTGAAAATGACTGTCCCAAAAATGCTGAAGGAAAAAGGATACTCTACCGGCGTTGTAGGCAAATGGCACCTGGGGCTGGGCATCGGGGATGTGGACTGGAACGGACGGGTATCGCCCGGACCAAACGAAGTGGGGTTTGATTATTCCTATATCATGGCAGCCACCGTTGACCGCACGCCTACGGTTTATCTCGAAAACGGACAGGTTGTCGGACTTGACGCCGATGATCCACTTTATGTAAACTATGAGAAAAATTTTGAAGGCGAACCCACCGCACTCACGAATCCTGAATTGTGCTATAAAATGATGTGGCACCACGGGCACAACAACTCTGTGCACAACGGCATCCCACGTATCGGTTTTCAGAAAGGCGGCAAATCGGCGCTGTGGATTGATGAAGAAATGGCTGATGATTTCCTGAAAAAGGCACAGGAATTTATCAAAGAACAAAAAGACAACCCGTTTTTCCTCTATTATGCACTGCACCAACCGCATGTTCCGCGGGTGCCTAACCCGCGTTTTGCAGGTTTGTCAGGAATGGGGCCGCGGGGCGATGTGATTGTCGAAGCCGACTGGTGTGTGGGTGAACTGATAAAAACACTGAGCGCTGAGGGTTTGCTCGAAAACACGCTTGTCGTTTTTTCAAGCGACAACGGTCCGGTTGTGAATGACGGATACTATGATGAAGCCGTTGAAAAACTCGGAGACCACAAACCCTGGGGGCCACTGCGCGGCGGAAAATACAGCCTGTTTGAGGCCGGAACAAGAGTTCCGTTTATCACCTACTGGAAAGGAAAAATTGAGCCGGCGGTTTCTGATGTTCTGATTTCGCAACTCGACCTGTTTTCTTCTTTCGCCAAATTGACAGGAAGTGAAAAAAGAGGCCCCGACAGCGAAGAACTGCTCGATGCCTTCCTCGGAAAGAGCAATCAGGGACGTGAGGAACTGATCATTGAAGCTGCAACCCGGACAGCGCTCCGAAAAGGGAACTGGGCTATGATCCCTCCCTACAAAGGTCCGGCAATAAACAGAAACGTGAATATCGAACTGGGAAATTCCGCTGAATTTCAGCTTTATAATTTGGAAGACGATATCGGTGAACAGAAAAATCTGGCAAAATCACACCCGGAAAAATTAAAGGAAATGATCGAATCCTTTCAGAATATCCGGGGAACAAAATTTCAAAATATCGAACAGCTGAAATTGAAATGAAAATATCCGCAGCAAACAAGTTTCCTTGTTTCACTGCGGATATTCCATCATAATTAGAATATAAATCAAGCCTGTTTGGTAAACTGAACTTCGGCGCTGAGTCTTACCTCGTCTGCCACAAGAACGCCACCGGTTTCAAGAGCGGCATTCCAGTTGAGTCCCCAATCCTTGCGGTTGATTTTCCCTTCAAGAGAAAATCCGGCCTTTTCAACGCCCCAGGGGTCTGTGTTCACACCGCCAAACTCAACGTCAAGGGTAACTTCCTTAGCAACTCCTTTTATGGTGAGCAAGCCGGTCAGCTTAAATTCATCTTCACTGACTTTCTCCATTTTCGTAGATTTAAACGTCAGCTCTTTGTGATTTTCAGCATCAAAAAAATCAGCGCTCCGCAGATGATTGTCGCGGTCATCGCTATTGGTAAAAACTGAAGATGCATCAATGGAAACATTCACCGATGCCCTGCTGAAATCATTTCCTTCCGAATGTATTTCGGCATTGAATTTTCTGAACTCCCCTTTGACATTGGTAATCATAAGGTGCTTCACTCTAAACAGAAGCTCACTGTGTGATGGGTCTGAAACCCAGACTGTTCTTTTCGCTGTCATATTTTCTATTTTTAAAAATTTCGATGAAAGGGAAAATTTCACCACAATCAAAACAATTGCCTGAAACTTGAAATGTGGATTGTCTCTCTTTCGATCCTTGGTTAATAATCATTTTTTTAGATAAACGGAATATCTTCCCTTTGGTTCAATAGATTCAATCTATGATTGTTTTCAGAAGCAGCATAAATGGATGTACTCCCTGAGAACACGTTGTTTTTTTAATACTCCCTGAGCTTTTTTATTAAAAAGCAGACTCCCAGCAAAATACAATTCAGGCATCAAACTATACGAAAACTTAAAAGCCGGATATTTCTGCTTCCGCTCCTGCGGCAAGGATTCGTCGCTGTTCAAAATAATGGCTGATGAAAAAACAAATCCGCAATATCCGGTTATATTTGCGGTTCTTGAACAAAACAGACAAGTTGCATGAGAATCAAATTATTCTGTATCCTTTTTCTGGTATTTTCTGTCAGTGGATTTTCACAGGATGAATCCGGGCCTTCGGGGAAGCCGTTTGCAACCCTCTATGCCAGAGCATACAGCGGCTTTGCCGGGAGCGCTGCCAATCAGGCGGCTTTTGAACTGGTACGCGGATATCTGGGGTATGAATACACTTTTTCACCGGAGTTTTTTGCACGGATCAATCTGGATATTGGCAATCCGGATGATATTTCTCCCTCTTCGGGAATAAAAAGATACGCTTTTTTCAAAAATGCTTACCTGAGGTATTCAAAGCAAAGTTTTGCGGTTGAATTTGGGATGATCAGCCTGAAACAGTTCAAACTTCAGGAAAATATCTGGGAAAGGCGGTATCTGATGAAAACCATAGCCGATGAACATAAGTTAGGTTATTCAGCAGATTTGGGGGTAAACTTCAATTACAGGTTCAGTGAAGCTTTTGATGCCGATTTTACCATGACAAACGGCGAAGGGTATAAAAGCCTGCAAACGGATAACCTGTTCAAATACAGCATCGGCGGAACACTCCGCGCTCCCGGCAACTTTACCTCCCGGATGGTTTATGACATGATGCACAATAAAATTCCCGAAACAACCCTGTTGGTGTTCACTTCCTACGATTTCCGGGCAAAATGGAACCTGGCAGCCGAGTTTGTCCGGAGACAAAATAACAGCTGGCTTGCCGGCAGAGATATTCATGCGTGGTCGTTTTACGGAAAATACAATCTCACAGAAAAATATCAGCTTTTTGCACGTTTTGACAAAATTGACTCAAACATTCTGAAAGGAGAAACTTCACCCTGGCGCATGGCAAATGATGGCGCTGCATTCATTGCAGGGATTCAATTCAGACCCATCCCGAAAATAACGCTGGCGCTAAACTACCAGGACTGGCAACCCAAAGATGCAAATTTTGAAAAAAACAGGTTTTTATCTTTTGACCTGGAAGTGAAAATGCAGTAGCTTTTCCCCTCTAAATCACAGATTGACATACCGGAAAAAGCTGTTTTTTACCAATATTCAAATAAATTCAACAGTGCGACATAGTTTGGCCGGCCTGAAGATTACTTTTGTAAAAATCAGAAGAAACATGAACCATTTTACAGCAATTGATTTTGAAACTGCCCGCGGCGAAAGCTTCAGCATTTGTCAGGTTGGACTGGCGAGGGTGGAAAACGGCATAATTACCCATGAGCTAAATCTGCTGGTTCAGCCGCCCGGGAATTACTACTGGCACCGGTTCATTCAAATCCACGGCATCACGCCGGAGCAAACCGCCGATGCACCCACTTTTGATGAAATCTGGCATCTGGCTTTGCCTTTCATTGAGCATCAAACCGTGGTGGCACACAACGGGTTTCGTTTTGATTTCCGGGTTTTGGAAAATACGCTTGGCTATTACGGACTGAAAGTCCCGGAATATGAAAAGCAGTGTACTTTAAGGATTTATAAAAAAAATCTTGCATCTTTATGTGAAAATTACAAAATCAGTTTAAACCACCACGACGCATTGAGCGATGCAAAAGC
>CAZVAD010000179.1:0-3958 GCA_964624645.1 uncultured Mariniphaga sp. | reverse complement strand
GATATAATGATAACGGTTCCTGTATATTTTGTCTTTGGATAGGTGCAGCGCACCGCTATATTTGTAGCTGCATGGCAGCGGAATATTCATAGGTGCAGCGCACCGTTATATTTGTAGCTGCATAGCAGCGGAATATTTATAGGTGCAGCGCACCGGAACAGGGAGAAGAAAAACAAACAGAGAATATAACACAATCAATCAACGAATTACAATTGTATTAGGGGTGTATACGGACATTCATATCTAATTCTAATGTTACGGTGCGCTGCACCTTTTGTTTATTGCATTGGTCTTAAATCTACAAAGATTGCGGTGCGCTGCACCAATATGGATTGCAATTCCGCAACATCAGAGGTTACGGTGCGCTGCACCTTTTGGTTATTGCATCGATTTCAAATCTACAAAGATTACGGTGCGATGCACCAATATGGATTGTAATTCCGAAACATTAAAGATTGCGGTGCGATGCACCTTCTGGTTGATTACGTTGATTTCAAAACTACAAAGATTGCGGTGCTACGCACCTTTTGGTTAGTTTAGTAGCTACAACGTAACATTTATTCGGTGCAGCGCACCAAAATATTTATAGCTACAACGTAGCGGAATATCCATAGGTGCAGCGCACCGAAATATTTGTAGCTACAACGTAGCGGAATATCCATAGGTGCAGCGCACCGGAACATATTTGCGGGAAAAATCAATCATAAAATTTCTTTCAGCAAAAAATCGGTGATGTGAAGATGTTTTACACCTTCGATATTATCTTTCCAAAACTCGTCCATGGTTACTACATATTTCGGATATTGGTCATAGACAGCCAACAAATTACCAAATTCACGGTTTACTGTTTGCTCATTTTCTAATTTATATGCTACCTGTATGTAAATTTTTTCGTTCCGCTTTTCTGCCACAAAGTCAATTTCGTTACTGTCTGATTTTCCTACATATACGTTGTATCCCCTGCGTTTGAGTTCCAGAAAAACAATATTTTCCAATATACCCGAAATCATTCTGTCCCGATACCCCATCAGCGCATAGATAATCGAGACATCACCTACATAAAATTTTTCCTGTGTTTTCAGGATTTCACGGCCTTTGATATCGTATCGAGGCACACGATACAGGATAAACGCACCCTCCAAAGCGTTCAGGTAATTGTAAACCGTATTGACATCCACTTTTCTTTGCTGGCTTTTAAAGAAATCCGCTACATTTTTGCCTGAAAAGGTATTGCCGATATTATCAAAAGCGTATTTGATCACCCGTTCCAACAGCTCAATATCCCTGATTTTGTACCGCTGTACCGTATCTCTCAAAATAACGGAGGAGTAAATATCATAGACAACTTTGTAAGCTGTTTCTTCGGAATAGTCAGCCGTATGAATAACCGGAAAGCCTCCAAAACGCAGATAATTTACAAAAGGGTTTGCTCTGTTTTTGTCTTTAAAATAATGTTTCCTGAAATCCAAAAACTCACAGTATGAAAGCGTAAAAACAGGAATCTCAACATATCTTCCCGCTAAATAAGTGGCTAATTCCGAAGATAATAAATGGGAATTGGAACCGGTGAGATAGATATCCACATTAAAATCCACCATAAAAGAGTTGACTGCTTTTTCCCAGTCTTCCACCTCCTGAATTTCATCTAACAAAAGATAATATCTTTGATTACTTTTGATTTTCTCTTTGACAAATTCATATAATCTTTGAGCTTTTGTGAGTTCGATAGTGGCAAAACTCTCAAAGTTTAATGTAATAATCTGCGCTTCTTTGATACCTCTTTGCAACAATTCTTCATGGAGCAAACGCAATACTACCGATTTTCCGGAACGCCGGATTCCGGTTATAATCTTTATCTGCGGCTTGTCGATAAAGGGAATAATAGCGTCAATATATGTGGGTCTAAAAATCATTTTTTAGAGTTATGACTACAAAGATATTGTTTTATTTTATGTTTTTATGGTTATAACCATAAAAACTTATGGATTACCGGTGTTCTGCACCTACAAAGGTTTTGGTACGCTGCACCAATATAGATTGCAATTTCGTAACATCAGGTTGCGGTGCTACGCACCTTTGGTTTTACGGTTGGTCTTTCTTTCTACAAAGGTTGCGGTGCTACGCACCTTCTGGTTGATTATATCGATTTCAAAATGACAAAGGTTATGGTGCGATGAACCATGTTTAATCAACATCTTCCAGCAGCCATTTCCACACCGGAATAACTTCAACAGTCTTTTCACCAACAGCTATCTGCTTTTCTTCGTCGCGTGTAATAATGAGCATTCTCCTGATTTTCACCACATCCGAAAACCTGATTAGTGCGTTCACCTCCCTTTCAAGCGTATTGGGAGTTTCCGTAAGCGAATAGCAGGCCTGAACTGCCAATGCCTCATCAGGAATATAAAAATCAACTTCCACTCGCCGGTTGTAAAAGAAAACGGCATCCTCCCGGCCATATTTTCGCAGCAACGTGACTGCAACCATGTTTTCAAGCAGGGATGTGTTGCCATCTGAGAGAAACAGATTAAGCAGTCCATTGTCTGTGAAATAATATTTCGGATTGCTCATTTTGTCTGCCAGCTTACCAGCCATATTTTGTATCGCTGTAATAAGCCAGGCATCCTGAGCATATTCAATGTAGTTGATCACCGTTTTTTTTCCCACTTTAGCGCCGGTTGATGCCACAATATTGGCAATTCGGGTGAACGACAGTGGCTGTTTTACACTTTCACCCAATTTTTTCATCATCACTTTAAGTGCAAAACTGTTATCAACAGCATTTCTTACCACAATATCACCCAGAAATATTTTCTGGTAAACGCTGGTCAGATAATTTCGCTTTGCCCCTAATGTTGCGCTCTCGGGGAATCCGCCAAAATGAAAATACGCATTAAAGAAACGCTGAATGACAGCCCGTTCTTCGGTGGAAAGGGCCGGGGCTTTGGCATAACCGATATTGTTGGCATTTAAAAACTCTTTGAAACTATAGGGATATACCTCCACAGGAATGTAGCGGCCTCCAAGCGTGGACTGAATATCGGTGCTTAACATATGCGCATTGCTCCCGGTAATGTAAACCTGGTATTTCATATCGGTTAGACGCCGGGCAAACTTCTCCCACCCGCTGATATTTTGGATTTCATCCAAAAAAAGCTGCTACAAATATGGCGGTGCTACGCACCTTTTGGTTTGCAATATAATGATAACGGTTCCTGTATATTTTGTCTTTGGATAGGTGCAGCGCACCGAAATATTTGTAGCTGCATGGTAGCGGAATATTCATAGGTGCAGCGCACCGGAACAGATTTACGAGAAAAATCAATCGAAAAATTCAAACAGGTATTGTTCATCAAATTCAATATCATTCTTACGAAGGATTTCCAAATATTCTTCTCTGAAACTCCGCTTTTTATGGTGTTTATCCTGGTTCAAAATGTATTTCACTACCCTGTCAATCTGTGAATTGGAATGAGTGAAGGCACCATATCCTTTTTGCCAGGCAAATTTAACCGGACTAAAACGATTATTGTTTATCCAATTTGTTGAGGATGTTTTAATTTTCTCCACTAAATCGGGCAGTGGATCTGACAAATAGTATCCGATAAAAATGTGAATATGGTCTTTTTGTGCATTGATAGCAAGCAATTTGTGTTTCCGGTTCTGAATAATTCCCGTGATATATTTTTCCAAATTATCTCTCCAGGATTTGGCTATGAGCGCTTGTCTGTATTTGGGCGAGAATACCAGATGAAAATACGCCTTGGAATATGTATTTGCCATTTGATTGTTATTTATAGTTTTAATGTTACGGTGCTACGCACCTTTGACGCGTATAATGTTCTTTGTACCACAATGATAACGGTGCGCTGCACCTTTTGTTTATTGCATTGGTCTTAAATCTACAAAGATTGTGGTGCGATGCACCAATATGGATTGCAATTCCGCAACATCAGAG
>CAZVAD010000178.1:0-3983 GCA_964624645.1 uncultured Mariniphaga sp. | reverse complement strand
GGAAAACTGCATGATGCATAAACTGAACATTTTAATATCAGTGATTTTTCTGTTAAAAAAATGAAAAAAATAACAATCTTTTTAACAAGATACATTCTGCCGGCTTTTGTCTTTATAGGTACTGTTTTATCCCTTGATGCTCAAAATGCAGCATCAGAGACAAATACTTTGAAAGTTTCTGTTTTCGATGTGGATGCCACTCCACCGGTTGGCTCCATGCTGGCGTATGACAAGATGATAAACTCATGGGATTTGAGTCTTCGTGCCCGGGGAGTTGTTTTGCAAGGTCTGGAAAAACCTGTTGTGCTGTGTGCTGTTGACTGGATCGGCATAAACAATGACAGCTATGATGCTTTCAGAGAGGCATTGGGTGAAGCTGCCGGCACGACTCCCGACAGGGTAACAATTCACGCTGTTCACCAGCATGATGCGCCGCGATCGGATTTTGGGGCGGAAAGGCACCTGAAAGCCGCCAATGTTGATCCCGGCGCTTATGAAGGAAGTTTTGACCGTGTTTTGATGCAAAGACTTTCTGAAGCCGTCAGGAATTCACTGGAGGAAGCACAGCCGGTCACCCACATCGGTTTAGGCGAGGCGGAGGTTTTTCAGGTAGCGTCAAACCGGCGCGTTATGGGGCCGGATGGCCTTGTGCGCGGCACCCGGTTCACGGCCTGCACCATCCCTGATCTTCGCGCAGAGCCGGAAGGCACCATTGACCCGATGGTGTCCCTGATAAGTTTCTGGAACAACGATAAACCTCTGGCTGTCCTGAGTTTTTACGCTTCGCATCCCCAGAGTTATTACCGGAACGGCATTGGCAATCCTGATTTTCCCGGAGTCGCCCGCTTTTTCCGGCAACTGGAAGTGCCCGATGCCCTGCATATCCATTTCACTGGCGCAGCAGGAAATATCGGCGCCGGGAAGTACAATGACGGGGCAAAGGAAAACCGCGGAATACTTGCCAGGCGTCTTGCCGATGGCATGAAAAGAGCCTGGGAAACGACCAAAAAACAGGAAATCACCGCTTCTTCTATGAAATGGAACACCGAGCCGGTTCTTTTGCCGCCTTCCGAACGAAGATTAAACTTAGTTAAAGAATGGAGAGAATCTCAAAATCCTGAAACTTTACAAAACATATTAATAAGCCTCTCTTTTGTCGAGAGGTATGAGCAGGGAAAAAAAATTGATATAACCTGCCTTAAAATTGGAGAAGCTTCGATCTTAGGACTTCCGGGAGAACCTTTTGTGGAATTTCAGCTATTTGCAAAAGCCCTGAATCCCGGCTCATTCGTAGCAGTTGCCGCCTATGCGCAAGCAGCAGGTTATATTCCCCATGCCGAAGAGGTTTATCATCAGGGAGGATATGAAGCCGGAGTTGCAGGTGTTGCCCCCGAAGCTGCCGATATCCTGAGAGACGCCATAACAAAACTGCTTCAGCATTGATGACGGACAAAAAATAAAAAAACATGCAAAAACCTATTTTTTTTATCTATTTGCTGGCAATCACCTTTTTCAATTTTGGCTTTGATGCCAATGCTCAAGAGGCAAAGGATGATCAGCAGAAAGCAACCGGATTACGCATTGCCACTTTCGATGTCAACGCCACTCCGCCGGTTGGCAGTCCATTGACTTATGACCCGATGGTCAATTCGGCTGATATTTCCCTGCGGGCAAGAGGCATCGTTCTTTTAGGCGCAGGGAAGCCGGTAGTGCTTTGTGCAATTGACTGGATCGGCATTGCCAACGAATCACAGGACGTTTTCAAAGCAGTTTTTGCCGAAGCGGCAGGAACCATTCCTGAAAGGGTTGCTGTCCATACCGTGCATCAACATGATGCCCCCATTTGTGATTTCATGGCAGAAAGAATATTAAAGGAAAACAATATCGAACCCGGTTGTTTCGACGGAACTTTTGCCAGAGGGCTTTTGGAAGATATGAAAGAGGCAATTCAAAATGCCATTCAGGAAGCCCAGCCGGTAACTGATTACGGAACAGGAAAGGCTCCGGTGGATAAAGTGGCTTCCAATCGCCGGGTGAATAAGGTGGATGGCAAAATTGTTTCGATGCGCGGCTCATCCTGTCTGGATTCTGCCCTTCGGGCAATGCCTGAGGGAGTGATTGACCCCGATGTTTCACTGCTCAGTTTCTGGAACAACGACAAACCGCTTGCAGTTCTTAGCTTTTATGCCGTTCATCCCCAAAGCTACTACCTGACCAAAATTGCAAATCCAGATTTTCCCGGAATTGCCCGCTTTATGCGCGAACTTGAGGTGCCCGATGCGCTACACATACATTTCAGCGGAGCCGGTGGAAATGTTGCCGCAGGAAAATACAATGACGGCAGCCACATTAACCGTTTAATTCTGGCAGAAAGATTGGCTGACGGAATGAAACGCGCCTGGGAGAATACCAAAAAGTTTAAAATAAATCCTGAAACCATACAATGGGACACAGAGCCTCTGTTCCTTCCCTACAATCCGAAAGTGGCTGAAATTAAAAACTCAATGCTGAAAATGAATGGCCGCCAACTTGCCAACAACATGGGCAGATTGGGATGGTATAAGAGGCGGCTTGAAGGGAAGGGCATTGTTGCGTCCTGCCTTGCCGTCGGTGAAGCCCGGCTGCTTTTCATGCCCGGCGAAATGTTTGTGGAATATCAGCTGGCAGCCCAATCCATGGCGCCCGGCAAGTTTGTCGCAATGGCTGCCTATGGCGATTACGGCCCGTTTTACATCGGCACAAAAGAGGCATACCATGAAGGCGGCTATGAAATTGAATCAAGCCCCGTAACCGAAGAGGCCGAAGAAGTCCTGATGAAAACAATTCACAAGCTTTTAGAGAAACCGGACAATTGCGCCAGCTTACTTGAGAGCAAGGATAAAAAAGGGAATTGTAGTGAAATTCATTCCTTGAAAAAATGGGAAAGCCGCAAAAAAGAGATTTTGAAGAACATGCAGAAAGTGATGGGCAAGCTGCCATCAAAGTATCCGCATAAATTTGACCTGAAATTTACAGACTCACTGAAACAGGAACTGTATGTCCGCTATTCAATAAATTTTCAGGTCGCTCCAAAAGAAAGGGTTACGGCCTACTTGTATAAACCATTAGGGGAAAGTGGAAAATATCCGGCAATGGTTGCATTGCACAGCACCGGTTCAGGAGGAAAACGCATTACCGATGACGAAGAAAATATTCGAAACAGAGGGTATGCAAAGGAGCTGGCAGAACGTGGTTACGTGGTAATTGCGCCGGACTATCCGGGATTTGGCGAGCAAACAGACTATGATTTTGAGAATGATCGCTATGATTCGGGAACCATGAAAGGGATATTTAACCATATTTCCTGCGTGAATTTACTGCAGTCCCTCCAATACGTAAACAAGGAGAGAATTGGCGTGATTGGTCATTCACTTGGCGGACACAATGCAATTTTTACAGCAGCTTTTGACCCGCGCATAAAAGTTGTGGTTTCGAGCTGCGGCTGGACTTTAATGGATTATTACCATGCCGGCGAGCGTGCTGCCAACAGGTACGGGGGTCGTCTTGGCCCCTGGGCACAGGATAGATACATGCCTTATGTCAGGACACGATACAACCTTGACAGCGAACTTTTACCATTCGATTTTGACGAAGTGATCGCAGCCATTGCGCCCCGTCCATTCTTTTCCAACTCCCCACTTTTTGATGCCAATTTTTCAATCGAAGGCGTCAGGCTGGGCGCCGGAAATATTTCAGGAGTTTATGATTTTCTGAATGCTTCGGATAATTTTAAAGTGGTTCACCCTTCCTGCCGGCATGATTTTCCGGAAGAAATCAGGCAGGAAGCCTATCAGTTTATAGACAAGTACCTGAAAAGGGAATAAAAACAAGGAATTGTTTTTAAAGTACAGCAAACATGTTGTATCTTTCACAAATAAAAAACGATTAGAAACAAAAACTTTTCACCATGGAACATCATAACAGTGATTTTACGCGCCGTGAGT
>CAZVAD010000177.1:0-4044 GCA_964624645.1 uncultured Mariniphaga sp. | reverse complement strand
AAAATATTTGTGCAAAATACCAACAATTGGTAGATTTGAAGAAAGATTTGAGTTATGGCAAAAAACACATCAATACTATTGGGAGATTATTTCGATAACTTCATTAAACAGCAAATCCAATCCGGGAAATTTTCTTCTGCCAGCGAAGTGGTAAGAGCTGCATTGAGAATGTTTGAATATGAAGAAACCAAGAAAACAGAACTCATTAATGAACTTAAAAAAGGAGAAAAATCCGGCTTTGTAAAGAACTTTGATCGAAATTCCTTTCTAAATAAACTTCATCAAAAACATCTTACAAAATGATGAAGTACAAGATTAGTAACGAAGCTCAAAACGACATAGAAATTATTTGGCTTTATACTCTTGAAACTTGGTCAATAGGACAAGCTGACCGATATTATAGCCTCATATTTGATGAAATAGAGTTCATCTGTGAGAATCCAGACTCAGGAAAAGATTGTAGCCACATTCGTAAAGGCTATTTGCGTACAAAAGTGAAATCGCATTTCATTTTTCACAAAGTCAATTCAAAAGAAAATTTAGTTGAAATTATCAGAATATTACACTAGCAAATGGATATTGAGAATAGATTATCCGAATAATACGACTACACACAACACAAAAATTACCGAAAAATCAGGATGAAAGCATTGAATCTTCCGGCCTATGAATTCAGAATCAAAACAGAGGAATCAAAAACGTATATTTTTGACTCCGTGCGCAGGCGTTTTGTGCTCCTGACACCGGAAGAGTGGGTCAGGCAAAATTTCATGCAATACCTTGCAATGGAAAAAAAATACCCCGAATCGCTCATGGCTGTTGAAAAGCAAATCAAGGTCAATGAAAAACTTTTTCGTTTTGATTTGCTGATTTTCAATAAACAGGGAAAACCATTGCTGATTGCTGAATTTAAAGCGCCGGAAGTTAAAATCACACAGAACGCTTTCGATCAGGTGGTGCGCTACAACATGGCGCTGAAAGTGGAGCGGGTGATTGTATCCAACGGAATGCAGCACTATGTCTGCGAAATTGATTACAGTACCAACAGCTATAAGTTTCTGAAAGAAGTGCCTGAATTCTGAAAAACAAGCACGGGTTCCTTTTAATGGCAACTGCCGCAACCGGTTTCACATCCGGCACTGTTGTAGCTTTTTTTCTTCAGGAAAAATTTTTTCACAACAAAAAACAGCGCTGCAAGTACAATTAAATAGACTATTATATTTTGAAGTTCCCACATATTAAATGAATTTTTATTTTAAAAGCTGGTATGCAATCAGCGATACCACATAAGCAAATCCCGTCATAAAGAAGAGTTGCGCCATCGGCCACTTCCAGCCGTTGGTTTCGCGCCTGACCACGGCCAGCGTGCTCATGCACTGCATGGCAAAGGCATAAAACAGCAAAAGCGAAATGCCGCTTGCAAAATTAAATGCTTTTTTGCCGGTTGTCAGATTTATCTCCTGCGCCAGACGATTTTTTATGGTATTCTCGTCTTCGGTGCCCACACTGTAAATTGTTGCCAGCGAACCGATGAAAACTTCCCGCGCAGCAAAAGAGGTCAGCAGGGCAATCCCGATTTTCCAGTCATATCCCAGAGGCTCAATCGCCGGCTCAATTGCGCGCCCCATAACGCCTATGTAGGAATGTCTGAGTTTCTGGGAAGCTATGGCGGTTTCCAGTTCATCTTCACTCATACCGGCACTTTCCGTGCGTGAGCTTATGATTTGTTCGGCATTGCGAAACTGTTCACCGGAGCCATGCGATGCAAGAAACCACAACAAAATTGAAATAGCAAGAATAATTTTCCCGGCATTTACCACAAAATCCTTGGTTTTTTCATAAACAGTCAATGCCACATTCTTGGCAAGCGGAAGTTTATACGCAGGCATTTCCGCAATGAAAAAAGAGCGGCTTTTTATTTTCAGAACTTTGTTAAGAATATAGGCAGCTCCTATTGCAACCACAAAACCAAGCATATACATTCCCAAAAGAGTGAATCCCTGCAGGTTAAATCCCAGAAAAGCCTCATCGGGAATGACCAGCGCAATGATTATGAGATAGACAGGCAACCGTGCCGAGCAGGTGATAAAGGGCGTTACAAGAATAGTGATCAACCGTTCTTTCCAATCTTCAATATTCCGTGAAATCATAATTGCCGGAATGGCGCAGGCCGTGCCGGAAATCAGCGGGACAATGCTTTTACCGTTCAATCCGAACCGCCGCATGAACCTGTCCATGATGAATACCACCCGGCTCATGTATCCGCTTTCTTCCAGAATGGAGATAAAAAGAAACAGAAATGCAATTTGCGGAATAAAAATGACCACCCCCCCTATCCCCGGAATAATCCCTTCGGAAATCAGGCTGGCAAGGGAGCCCTGCGGCAAAGTGTCGCGCACCCACTGCGCAATAGATGCAAATGAGCTGTCAATGAAATCCATCGGATATTCGCTCCAGTTGTAAATGGATTGAAACACCAGCAGCATAATGAGAAAGAACGTAACATATCCCAAAACGCGGTGCGTCAATATCCTGTCCAGACGACTCCGGAAATCCTTTGCTGCGTGAATATCCTGCACAAAAGTCTCTTTTAGGGTTTTATTTATGAAAAGATAGCGCAAAATTGTCGCTTTGTGCTGCAGCCTCTTCACTTCTGACTGGCTTTTTACAGGCACCTTTTCACTATTTTCAATGCGCTTGCTTTGCGAATCCGGCAAGTCGAAATCCTGTGTGATTTTGAGCCATACCCTGTACAAATTCTCTTCCGGGAAAATTCCGGAAAGTTTTTCAAAATATTCAGGATCAATTTCTGAAATATTGATTACCGGATGAGTTGGCAAATCCTTATGCCCGGCAATCAGCTCCTTCAAAGCGTTGATGCCTGTTCCCTTTCTGGCGCTGACCAGCGCCACCCTGGTCCGCAGGCGCTTTTCCAGCAGTCCGGCATCCAGGGAAATTCCTTTCCGCTCCATCAGATCAACCATATTCACAGCCAATATCACCGGAATATTCAAATCTTTGATTTGAGTGAACAAGAGCAGGTTGCGCTTCAGGTTTTCAACGTCGGCAACCACCACAACAACATCGGGATAAGTATCTGCCTGATTGTCCAAAAATGTTTTCAGCACAATCTGTTCATCGACTGAAGTGACATTCAAACTATACGTTCCCGGTAAATCAGTAATATGTACCTTTCTGCCGTCAGCCAGCCTGAAAGTTCCTTCCTGTTTGTCAACCGTAATCCCGGGATAATTGCCTACCTTTTGATTTAAACCCGTTAAACGATTGAATACAGAGGTCTTCCCTGTATTGGGATTCCCTACAAGTGCAACATGCAATGATGATTTTGCCATTTCTATACTGCATTCGCAACTTCAATAAGCGCTGCGGTTTCCTTTCGGATTGCGAAAAAGCTGCCGTTAATATTGAGATATAACAGGTCTTTGAATGGCGATAAAAGAAAAAGCTGAACTTCATTCCCGGGCAGGCAACCCAATTCCTGCAACTTTACAGGAACCTGGTCAATGGAATAATTTTTAATTATCCCCGTTTCACCTTTTTTTAACTGTGCTATTGTTTTTTTCATTTTTCTATCAAAATCAAAATCAACACCTCAGGTTTTCAGCCCGATTCAACTTCATTATTAGAGATTGCAATAGTACCGAGAATACATGATTTTCACAATCCCCAAAAATGGGTATTTCGGACAATACAGTAACTACAAGTTGGGATTGTCAAAACCATCGGACAGATTATTCCGCGCTGAAATACAGTCAGTCCGAACAAGTTTTGTTTTTCAGGATTTTATCGCATATTTTCCCCTGAAAATCATATCAGAACAAAAAGTCCCGTGATCAACCAATCAGTTAAAAAAGGGAAATAATTTCCGGGTCTCTTCAGCGGAAGGTCTTCGTCCGTATTCACAAATCTCAAATGCTTCGGCGACAGTCACCCGGGCGGCTTTCTCTTTTCCATACCATTTTTCCAGGGACTCCCTCACCTGACCTGAAATAACCGGTTTTCTCCACTCCGCCAGCCATTTCA
>CAZVAD010000176.1:0-4076 GCA_964624645.1 uncultured Mariniphaga sp. | reverse complement strand
TATGTAGCTTTTTTTAGCCTGAATTCACTGAATCAGACGGGTTCCCTTGCCGTTTATCATATTTTCAGGATTGGTGATCAGGACTTCCTTAACCCCGCTGCGTTTTGCACGGAAACCGTTTTCGAGTTTCGGAATCATTCCGGCACTGATTGTTCCGTCTTCAAGATATTGCTGAAACAGCGCCTGGTCCAGTTCGTGAATGATGCTGTCTTCGTCATCCGGATTTTTGAGAACGCCTTTTTTTTCAAAGCAGTAGAAAAGATAGACATTAAAATAGTCGGAAAGCTTGGATGCCATTTCTGCTGCGATGGTGTCTGCATTGGTGTTCAGGAGCTGGCCATTTCCATCGTGTGTCAGTGGAGCTATCACCGGAACCACATTTTCACCGATGAGCAGGCGCAGTTCACTGCTGTTCACATCCACCACATCGCCCACAAAACCGTAGTCAATTTCCTTCACAGGCCGTTTTCGCGCTTCAATCAGATTGAGGTCGGCGCCGGTCATTCCGATGGCATTGCAGTTTCTTGCCTGCAACGCTGCCACGATTCTTTTGTTAATCAGTCCGCCATAGACCATGGTGGCCACCTCCAGCATCTCTTTTCCGGTGATGCGGCGCCCATCCACCATTTCGGTTTCAATCCCCAGTTTGCCGGCAATTTCAGTGGCGATGGAGCCGCCGCCGTGAATCAGCATTTTATGTCCCGAAAACCGCACAAACTGATTCAGAAGGGCATTGAGAGACACCGGGTCTTCAACCACCTTACCGCCTACTTTGATAATTGTTAATCTGTCCATGACTTAATTAAATACAACGGTTCTGTTCTTATATACAAGAATTTTGTGCTGCAAATGTTTATAAACTGCATTGGAAAGCACAATTTTTTCCAGATCGCGCCCTTTGCGGATAAGGTTGTTGATTGTATCCACGTGGCTGCACCGGGTGACATTCTGTTCGATAATCGGGCCGGCATCCAGCTCTGAGGTAACGTAATGGCTGGTTGCCCCGATGATTTTCACGCCGCGCTCGTGTGCGGCATGATAAGGTTTTGCCCCGGAAAATGCAGGCAAAAACGAGTGGTGAATATTGATAATTCTGTCGGGAAACTGTTTCACGAAATCTTCCGAAAGAATTTGCATGTAGCGCGCCAGCACAATAAAATCAATGTTGTGCGCCTTCAGCAGTTCAATTTCACGCTTTTCCTGCTCTTCCTTGTTTTCGCTGTTGATGGGGAAATGGTGAAATTCGATGCCAAACCGTTCGGACACCGGCTCAAGCAGCTCGTGGTTACTGATGATGAGCGGAATCTCCACATCCCACTCGCCGGCGGTATATCTGGCAAGAATGTCGAAAAGGCAATGCGGCATTTTGGAAACAAACAGCGCCATCCGGGGGACTTCACTGGAAAAGTGCAGTCGCCAGTACATGTCCATAGGCGTGGCAATGAGCGTATCGAAATATTCCCCAATCTTATCCGGCGGAATCGTGAACTCTTCCAGGTCCCATTCCACCCGCATGTAGAATATCTTCTCCTGCCGGTCAACATGCTGATCCAGATAGAGTATGTTGCCGCGGTTCTTATTCAGAAATTCAGTTACTGTTGAAAGGATTCCCTGCCTGTCCGGACAGTGAATCAGCAATATGGCCGTGTTTTTTTTCTCACGGAATGGTTTTATCGAATTCATCTTAAAGTTTTCCTTTGGTGGAAGGGAGTTCAAAATTGAAAATATCTCTTTTTACAGCCATTTTCAGCGCTTTTGCCAGCGCTTTGAAAATCGCTTCTATCTTATGGTGTTCATTTTCGCCTTCAGCTTTGATGTTGAGATTTGAACGTGAGCTGTCAGAAAATGACTTGAAAAAATGCATAAACATTTCAGTGGGCATGTCGCCCACTTTTTCGCGCTTAAATCCGGCATCCCACACCAGCCAGGGGCGCCCGCCAAAGTCAATGGCCACCTGTGCCAGGCAGTCGTCCATCGGCAGGCAGAAACCGTAACGCTGCATCCCTTTTTTATCGCCCACAGCCTTCAGAAACGCTTCACCCAATGCCAGCCCGGTGTCTTCGATGGTGTGATGTTCATCCACGTGCAAATCGCCTTTCACGGAAATTTCCAGGTCAACTCCGGCATGGCGGCCAATCTGGTTCAGCATGTGGTCAAAGAAATGCAATCCGGTGGAAATATTGCAGGCGCCGCTGCCGTCAAGGTTGAGCCTGACAAAGATATCGGTTTCGTTTGTGATACGTTTGATTTCCGCAATCCGCTCCGGCGCAGCCACGCAGGCATAAATATCGTCCCAGTGTGTTGTGATGAGCGCACAATGTTTTTTCAGTCCGCTTTTTTCCAGTTCTTCAGCCAGACTGCCCTCATTGATAAGAATACCTTTGGCGCCGATGTTTTTTGCCAGTTCGATGTCGGTCAGCCGGTCGCCGATGACAAAACTGTTTGCCAGGTCATAATCTCCGGTCATATATTTTGTCAGAAGTCCTGTGCGCGGTTTGCGCGTTGGCGCATTGTCTGCGGGGAGACTTCTGTCGAAAAGAATATCATCGAACGTTACGCCTTCATTTTCAAAGGCGCGGATCATTTTGTTTTGTGCCGGCCAGAAGGTGTCCTCCGGATAGGAACCGGTGCCTAATCCGTCCTGATTGGAAACAATCACCAGCTCATAGCTGAGATTTTTCCGGATATGGTACAGATTGCGGAAAACTCCCGGAATAAATTCCAGCTTTTCCAGCGAATCAATCTGTTCGTCTGCGGGTTCAGCAATCAGTGTCCCGTCGCGGTCAATAAAAAGTGCTCGTTTCATAACAAATCCTTTAACGCTTTTATCAATTGTTTGTTTTCTTCAGATGTTCCGATTGTTATACGGAGACTATTTTCGCATAAATGTATTTTTGAACGGTCGCGCACAATAATTCCACGCTCTGTGAGGTAATTATAAATTCCGTGTGCATCGTGCATTTTCACAAGAATGAAATTGGCATCGGTTGGAAAGATTTTCAGAACAAATGGAAAACTTTCCAGTTTTTTCATCATTTTTTTCCGTTCATCAAGAAGCAGATTCACCCACGCTTCCACTTGTTCCCGGTTGTCAAGCAGCTCCAGGGCTTTTTGCTGAGTAAGGATATTCAGGTTGTAAGGATATTTGATTTTGTTCAACACCGAAATAATCTCAGGAGCAGCAAATGCCATTCCCAGGCGGATTCCGGCCATTCCCCATGCTTTGGAAAAGGTCTGAAGAATCACCAGATTCGGGAATTGACCGAGTTGTGGCAGTAGAGATTTGCCGGGTGCAAAATCAATGTATGCTTCATCAAGCACCACGATACCGGAAAAATTCTGAATGACCTTCAGAATTTCTTCTCCGGAAAGGCTGTTCCCCGTAGGATTGTTGGGCGAACAGAGAAAAACCAGTTTTGTGTTTTCATCAGCGGAATCTGTCAGTTTTTGTGCATTTAGCTCAAAATCTCCGGTGAGCGGCACTTTTATCACTTTTACGTGATTGATGTCGGCAGCCACCTGATACATGCCGTAGGTCGGGTCAATGGAAATGACATTATCCACTCCCGGCTCGCAGAATGCACGCAGCAGCAGGTCAATGGGTTCATCGCTGCCGTTGCCTAAGAAAATCTGCTCCGGCTGCACATTTTTCAGCCGGCTGATTTTTTCTTTCAACTGAACCTGCAACGGATCGGGATACCGGTTGTAGGGCTCATTAAACGGATTTTCATTGGCATCCAAAAAAACCGTTGCTTCGCCTGTAAATTCACTTCTTGCAGAAGAGTAGGGTTTCAGCGACCGGATATTGTCTCTCAATAGCTTTTCAATGTTCATTCTGAATCTTTTAATCGGATGGTTACTGCGTTTTTGTGCGCTTCCAGCTGTTCGGCGGCAGCCATTGTTTCAATGGCCGGGCCGATATTTTTTAATCCTTCGGGCGTTATTTCCTGAAACGTGATTTTTTTGGTGAAACTGTCGAGATTCACTCCGCTGAAAGCACGTGCCCAGCCGTTGGTCGGCAGTGTATGGTTTGTTCCCGAAGCGTAATCGCCGGCGCTTTCCGGAGTGTGGTTTCC
>CAZVAD010000175.1:0-4143 GCA_964624645.1 uncultured Mariniphaga sp. | reverse complement strand
TTTGAAAGAGATAACAAGAAATTATGACAGACACAGAGCTTAAAAAAATATATGGAGAGATTTGCAGTAACCTGGCTGCCCGGAGACTGAAACCGGCATTTGACCTGTTGGGCGGGCTGATTCAGAAAACCGGACAGGGAACTTTTTATGACGAATACCGGAATCTGGAGGAAACATACCACTACATGCTGAAATACACAATGGAAGGCATTCAGGACCCTGAGCGGCAAAAGGTTTATATCCGGCTTATCGTTTCTGTTTTCAGTCTGGCCGATAAGGTGAATGAAGCTATCCGGCTGAGGTTTTCCTCTTCGGTGGAATATGAAAAGAAAAGAACTTTCTCAGCGATTCCGGCTGCTGAATTTTCAAAATTTATCGGAAATCTGGAGAATTTTTACCTTCAGGATGATGCCGGAATGTCTGAAAATATGAAAAATCACCAACAGCAGGTATTCAGGCTTTTTTATCACCTCTGGTTTCTCAACAACCTGCCACCGGAGGGGGCGGATGCATTGAAGGATTTTCTGAAAAATCCTTTGGTGCTCGTGCACTATAAATCATTTTTAGTCACTGCGCTGACAATGAGTCTTCAGCGCCATTTTGACAAAGGGAAACTCCACCTGCTTTTTGATGCATTCCTGCTGGCGGATACAGAAGTCAACCAGCGGGCGCTTGTCGGGTTGCTGCTGAATTTCTACCGGTACGATGCCCGCATGATTTTTTATCCGTCATTGACAGGAAGACTGAAAATTGTCAGTGAAAATCCGGGATTCCTTGAAAATCTTGAGCGGATTATTTTGCAGTTGATCCGAAGCAAGGAGACCGAAAAATTGCAGCAGCGCATCCGCGATGAGATTGTTCCGGAGATGATAAAAATCAGTCCCAATCTGAAGGATAAAATCAATCTTGACAGTTTGATGGAGGATGTTTTTGGAGAGGATAAAAACCCCGACTGGCAGGAAATCTTCAGTGAATCGCCCGGATTTATCGACAAAATGGAAGAACTTTCCGAGCTGCAGATGGAGGGCGCCGATGTTTTCATGGAATCCTTTGCAATGCTAAAATCGTTTCCGTTTTACACCGAAATGGGTAACTGGTTTATTCCGTTTTTCAAGGAAAATCCGGAAATTGCACAGGCTTTGGATTTGTCAGACCGTGTTGTTGAACGGTTGATAGATTCTGTCAGCCGGGCGCCGGTTCTTTGCAATTCAGATAAATATTCATTCAGTTTCAGTGTGCAGTCCATTCCAAAGGAAAACCTTGATTTTATGGAAAATGCAATGAAAGCCGAGTTTGACCAGATGAAAGAGTTGGTTGAAGATGAAGAGCTGACCAAGCCGGGTGTTTTTGATGAAATCGTTTCAAACCAGTATATTCAGGATTTATACCGGTTTTATAAACTTTTTCCGCGAAAAAATGATTTTGAAGATATTTTCAGCTGGAAACTGGATTTTCATAACTCCTTCGTTTTAGGGGACATACTCAAAGAGCATCCGCAAACAATGCGCAACATCGCCGAATACTATTTTTCAAAAAACTATTTTGCTGAAGCTGCTGAAATATTCCAATTTTTGCTCAATCTGAAAAAAGAGGGCGAGTTGTATCAGAAAATTGCCTATTGCCATCAAAAGACAGGAGATTTTTCAAAATCTCTGGAAAATTACCTCAAGGCAGAGTTATACGAAGTGAATCATCTGTGGAATCTGAAAAAAATCGCACTTTGCTACCGTCATCTGAAACAGCCGGATAAAGCGCTGGAATATTACCAGGCTGCCGAGCGTCTCGATCCGGATAATCTGAATAATCAGCTCAACATCGGGCACTGTTTTTTGGAGTTGAACCAATATGATGAAGCGCTGAAATGCTATTTCAAAGTGGAATACCTTGCCCCGGGAAATAAAAAGGTGTGGCGCCCCATTGCCTGGTGCTCCTTTCTGACCGGGAAAATTGAGCAGGCGGAAAAATACCTTGCCCAATTGTTAGAGGATAATCCGTCAAAACATGATTATATGAACATGGGACATGTGCAGTGGAGCCTGGGCAACCGGAAAGAAGCCCTGGAATTCTACTGCAATTCTGTTTCAAAAAAGGGCTTCACCGAAGAAGAATTCCTGAAGGCATTTGATGAGGATTTGCCGCATCTGATTGACCGGGGCATAAATAATGACGACGTACCCATCATGCTTGACCAACTCAGGTATTTTCTGGAGAAATAAATTTTGACTGATTCTGAAAAATCGCTGATGGAGAATTTGTTGTTGCTTTCATATAATCAGCCAGTTACGCCAAACGCCTGAAGTTATCAACAAGAGGACTTTCATAAAAAACACAACAGCAGTTTTTGAATGCTTTGCTGAATTTCTTAAATTCGTCGGTTTTTAGATTGTCTCGATAAAGAAAAACAGAAGTGGATGAAAAGGAAAAAGTTGATAATTCTATTGCTGCTCTTGATTTTTGTGCTGTTTATTACAACAAACCAACGAATTTCTTCCTCGCCGGATTCCCTGTCAAAAATTGACGAACAGTCGCAGTTTGTTTCCGCTGTGGACAAGGAACTGAATGACATGGCGCACCTTTTTACCGGTTTCGACGAATGGCTGACCTCTGAAACAGAAAACACGGGAACTGTGGGCGGGGCTGTTGCCATTGTCTATAAAGACAGAATGGCCTATAAAAGATGTTTTGGCCTCCGCAAGATCGGAACTGCCGATTCGGTGAACGAGCATACCGTTTTCCGGCTGGCATCGGTTTCCAAAGCGGTTACGGGAGTGCTCACCGGCATGCTGGCACAGGAAAACCAGATTGATTTTGATGAATGTGTGAAAAACATTCTTCCGGGATTTAAACTGAATACCCCGGCGAATACTGACAGTCTGACCGTCCGTAACCTGCTGAACCACACTTCGGGCCTGACGCCTCATGCCTATGATGATCTGGTGGAGGGGCATGTTCCTTTCAAAACAATTTATTCGAAACTGAAATATGCGGCAGTTTCTGCCTTGCCCGGAAAAATGTACAGCTATCAGAATGTGATGTTCAGTCTGATGGATACGATTTTCAGGGTGAAAACCGAAAAGAATTTTAATTGGCTGGTGCAGGAGAAAATTTTCAATCCGCTGGAGATGAACGACGCTTCCACCGATTTTCAAAGTTTCAGGGATGATGAAAATAAAGCCTGGCCCCATGCCGGGGCGAATGGTTCATACAGCCTGCTTCCGCTGAATAATCGTTATTACACCACAGCTCCCGCTGCCGGAGTGAACGCAAGCATATCTGATATGTCAAAATTTGCGTTGGCGCTTCTGGATTCTGAAAATCCTTTGCTGAGCGACAGTATAAGCCAGTCGGTATTTAATCCTCAGATTGTTACGCCGCTGAGCCGGGGATATTTTAAAAACTGGGACGCCATCGACTTGAAAAGCTATGGCCTTGGCTGGCGGCTGATTGATTACAAGGGGCGCAGGATTGCATGCCACAGCGGATATGTGAAAGGATACCGGGCGGAGATTGTCATTTGTCAGTCGGAGAATATCGGTATGATTTACCTGACCAATTCCCCCGATGCTGTCGCCTCACAGGCTGTACCCGTATTTATGAATTCCTTTTTCAATTACCGCTCAAATCCTGTTTTGGTTACAGATGTTGAAGCGCCGGAGGAAAATCCTGTAATTACTGAGGGGAGTTGAACCTTTTTTATTCTGAAAAACAGAAACGCTCAGAAGAGGAATGAATGAGAGAATCTCTGCCTAATTAAAGAAGAAAATTGTATATTTGAATTGTTTCAAAATATGAATAAATGTATAAGGCAATAATCATAGACCGCAATAATCTTACGCTTATGGGAGTTCCGTTTTCTGATCTTAAAACATTGGAAGACACAGCCAACGCCATTGGAAGTAATATGTTTGAAGGTTTTGAACCAACTCCTGAAGGTATTGCTCTTATCAGGGATTATGTAAATGGAAAAATCACTTTTGCAGAATTTATAAAGTCAGCAAAAGAAAAAGCATATGTCTGATTCCTACAAATACATTGATCCCGACCATTTTTATATTGACCCAAAAACGGGTGTACTCCGTAATTTAGCCAACATTTCAGACAAAGATGTTTTGCTTTTTGTTGAAAGCGGCGCTGTAACAAAAC
>CAZVAD010000174.1:0-4227 GCA_964624645.1 uncultured Mariniphaga sp. | reverse complement strand
ACTCACGGCGCGTAAAATCACTGTTATGATGTTCCATGGTGAAAAGTTTTTGTTTTAATACTATAAGAAATTTAACAAAAAATCTGGCAGATTAACTGTCTGATTTTCAATTTAGCATCTGAAAAATTCAGATTTACGATTTTTTTGATTTGGAAAGTTTTATCATCACTTTATTTATTTGCGGATCTCGTTAACAATATGCTTTACAGCTCCGGTAATCCGTTGTTCCACATTACCATCCCATCGCCAGGCCGGGTGACCGTACTCATCCAGATGAGGGCCTCCCTCATAGCCTCCTTCTTCCCAGATTCGCCTTGACGGAATATAGGAAACCATGAAATTGGTGTAACCACACACCCAGGTTGATTTTTCTCCAAATTCCTTTTTAAATTTCAAAGAATAATCTACCACAGTTTCTCCACCCATGCCAATCAGTAGCAGTTCATTACCAAGTTGCCATGCTTGTAACGGGAAAAAATCGTAAGATTCGGGGAAAGTTACATTTTTGTCTATTACATCAAGCATACGCCTCGCCCAGCGCCCCTGAATCTCATTCTTCCCCGTCGTAAGAGGAAGCAACTTTTCCTTTGAAACAACTTCTTCGTAATCCAGACTGGCAAATCTGAAGGCCGTTCTGATTCCTGACGAAACAGTTTCCATTGGCTTTTCAATTGCCTCTTCAACTGCGTCTGAAAGCATTTTTCCATATTTTTCACAAAGCTCTAATGTGCGACGCGGCAACGGATTCATATCTGCCCCGCAGGCATTGAAGAACATAGCCGTGACACCTGGGTATCTTTTTTCAATGTTAATCTGTGCAAATCCGGGGTAATCACCCAATAACAGATTGCCGGATAAAGTTGTCGGATGACACGCATAGCCAAATAAAATTGCCTTATGATCTCCTTTCAGATCAGTAATTTTCAATACCGGCACATAATGATCAACCACCCCTCTGAGAGGTTTCCCCGATGCTATGATTTCAGGTACTTCCGATTCAATATTGTCTCTTCTGTTTACAGCAAAAGTGCAAAGGCCTTCGCCCTTGAAAATTTTCACGGGTTGAAAGCTGTTCAGAGCATCCCCAACGGCACCAACAATCTGATCTTCCATCCAATCTGAATATTCTGCCACCAATCTCTCTTGTTCATCATCGCTTGGGTAATAATCAACCAAATCACCTCTGAGACGTGGAGAAGAATGGCTGTGAGAAAAAGTCAGCATGAATTCCGAGCGTTCAATTCCATATTTTTGATGAATTTTTTCAAAAATACTTTCATACATTAAGCTGGATATCCCCTGATTGTCTGTGGTTGCCATAACCGCAATTTTTCCTGAAGAACTTTTAAGAGCCAGAACTTTTACCCAAATATCATGGATTTTTTCCTCCACAGAGCGCTTTGTACCATAACCGGCAAGCCAAACGTCCGATGTAGGAGAAATCACACGGCGTGAGATTCCGGCCTGCCAGTCCGATGTTTTGTCTTTCTTATGTGTTTCTGTATTTTTTTTCAATAAAGTCAAATCTGAATCATTTTTTTTATCGAATGGAGAAAAAGTATCTGAGAAAGAAAAAGATCCCATAAAACATATTGTGATTAAAAAAATCATTAAGCTATTTCTTTTCATAAAACATCAGTATTATCCTGCTTTTACTTTTCAGAATTAAAAAATACAATTTACTCATTCACCGGATGCCAGTTTTTTAATTTCTACGGTACTCAAAACGCGTTTATATATTCTAAATTCGCGGATTTTTCCGTTAAAATGTTTATTTGGCCCAAATCCGATTTTAATTGGCGAATCCGACAATAGATTAAATTCTGTGGCATCAGAAAAATCTCTCCGGCTAACCAAATTCCCGTTTATGTATAACTGAAGGCGATCTGATTTTTTCACGGCAACAACATGCTGCCAGCCGGGTGGAACAGGATCAGGAGACATTACCGATTTTCCTGCTTCAAGACCATAAATATTTCCTGATGGCAGAGTGCTGCAAAAAGCCTTACCGTCATGTTCTGCCATTGTCCAGGCTCTTCGGTATTGCACATCTGGTGTTTTGTCGAGTTGCTCCAGCCTCATCCAGGTTGTATCGCCCTCATAAACGTAAACTTCTGCAAGCGGCAGAGTCCCTGCCAGCAATCGCCCGTTATGAACCAGCATGCCCATAACTTCAAGTTCATTCCCGAGCCTTCCGGTGTCTGTCCATTTATTAATTCCATCAAAACGATATACGCGTCCGCTTCGCCAGGTGGCAACATAAAGATTCCCTTTATAAATTGCAAAACAATAACCCTGAGTGTTTATTTCTTTATCCCCTGCCTGTCCGCAATCTTCCCACACATTTCCATCATACCGGAAAATATGTCCCAGATCATAGCTGGTTGCATAAATATATCCGTTAAAGACAGCCATCGCATTCACACGATAACCCGGATCGTCACATTTTATCCATTCTTGTCCGCCTTGATACACATAGAAAGCAGCAGGCTTATATAAAGATGAAGCATAAAGTTTTCCATCGAAAACAATCATAGGCCCCATGCATTCCATGGGTAATTTTCCACAATTCTCCCACTCTCCGGAAGAAACGAAACGAAAGATTCCACCTCCGTGCCGTGTATTTTCAGATTCGGGAAGCGCAGAGCCACCCGTCCGGTAATGACCGGTAGCGGCATAAAGTTCATCTTCGAAAACAATCAGGGAAGTAACACTGTTTGAGCTGTCTGGAGAGCCGCAATCCATCCAGCCATCTTCTGAAAAACGATAAACATGTCCGGCTTCATCTTTACCGGTTTCACATGTCCCTGCATACAGTTCGCCTTTATATTCCGCCATGGCCATGGCATAAAGCGCATTTCCAGGTTTTCCGTAATTTTTCCATCCGGTCGAAATATTATCATCTATTCCGAAATAAAGTTGGTTATAGTTGCCGGTGTTGGTCGGGCCAAAATTGGATTTTATACCCAAATGAAAACCTCGTCGGGTATCAGAATCATAACGGCTTATAATATCACCCGGCACGTCATTTAAAATAGTATCGGTATATACCCATGCAGAAATGCTGAAATCTCCGTTTTCAAATTGTTGCTTTGATTTTGACGGAATTTCAATAAATGTATTTTTCCCGTTGAATACTGCTGATATTTTACTTTCCTTTTCTGAATAATCCGTTTCAAACGATATTTCACCATGCGTGATTGCATGGGCTTTATTTCCTGAATAATCTTTCAGATCACCAGTAAGTTTCCAGTAACCGGCTAATCCTTTCCTAAGAGAAGAATCCCTATTTATTTCTTTTTGATTTTGACAGCCAGATGTTGAGTTTATAACAAACAGGCATACAATCAGGCAACTATTAATTATTCTATTTTTCATCTTTCAAAATGCTGTCAATATATTCATACGCTTCAAAACGAACTTTTGGCGGGAAATCGTGTGATGAAACAGGATAGCGGACTTGCAGATTTTTATCAAATCCTAAAAAATGATATACTTCAGAAGCGTTGGCTATCCCCACTCGCACACCTTCCACATTGAAATTGGCATCGTGAATCGGTGAACTTGAAAAAAATGGCCTTGGTGCCAGCAATGCAATGACATCATCAAAATCAAAAGGCATTTTTTCAAGCTTTAATCCATATTTGGTAAGAGCCAGCGGAAAATACCTATCCTGTGCATATCCCCACAGCCTGCTGCCAAATTTCTTGCGCATTTCTTCATTGTAATTATTATAATAACTGTTGAGCGTCCATCCGCAACTTGTGACGATTACCTTTATTCTTGGCTCAAAAGCCCCAAGATACATTGCATTATGTCCGCCGAGTGAATGCCCGATTACTCCAATGCGTTCCGGATCAACATCATTACGGGATTGCAGGTAGTCAACACAGCGGATATGATTAAAAACTCCTTTCATCGAACCGGATTCATACCGGTCTGATTTAAATTCATAATTTTTCTGGTCGCCAAATGAAGGATAATCCGGCGCTATTACCACATATCCCCTTTGAGCCAGCTCTTTTGCATAACCGAGATTAATATTATAACCTTCTCCGTCAACGCTCTTTTTTCCGATGAGATCCGTTTCATGCAATGCCACCATTGCAGGAAATCTACCCTTTGGATTTTTCTTCTTCGGAATGTACAAGTAAGCCGTTACATCTTCTCCTTCAGCAACAGTTATCTCAATGTCATAACGAAAATAAGAATGTGTTTCAAAGGTAT
>CAZVAD010000173.1:0-4245 GCA_964624645.1 uncultured Mariniphaga sp. | reverse complement strand
AATTGAAGACCTGGTGGTAATCCCCGATCCATTTAAAGATTGAGCGGCGGAACTGCACCGGATGCTCTTTGGGCACAAAAGGGTAATTCTCTGAAAAAAAGCTACTTTTGCTGAAAAGTATCCTTATGACAGAGCAATCCAAACCCAAAAAATTTCTTCATATTCCACACTATATTGGTGGCAACAAAGCTTTTCGTGAATTTATCAGGGCAAATCTCCGCTACCCTAAAGAGGCGCTTGATGCCGGCATTGAGGGGACGGTATTCCTGCGGTTTGACGTGGACGACAACGGCATGGTTCACAATCCTGAAGTTCTCAAAGGCATTGGCTACGGATGCGATGAGGAAGCCGTCCGGCTGGCACGGATGATGAAATACGAAAAAGTTAAAAACCGCGGCGTGCGCGTTAAAACATCTGCCAAAACAAAAATCAGATTCAAACTGCCAAAGCAATCCATCCGCTACACGGTCAAACCCGCCAAAAAACCAAAAGGCACACCCAAAGAGAACCCCTCAAAGCCACAAAAAAAAACCTATTCCTATACGGTTAAGTTCTGAATCATAAAAACTTTATTTATTTTTTGTTCTATAAAAATGGTGTTGAATTTTTCTATTTATAAACTTTGCTGTATTAAAATTAGTAGGAGATATGAAAAAAACACTGATCTTTTTAGTCTTTTTTCTGGTTTATTCGGGATATGCACAGGATGTAAAATGGAAAGGAACTTCGGTTGATCTGTCGCATGGAATACTAAAGATTTCCGAAAACAAACGGTTTTTGGTGTTCGAAGACGGAACCCCTTTCTTTTATTTGGGCGATACCGCCTGGGAATTGTTTCACCGACTGAGTAAGGATGAAACAGAAAATTACCTCGAAAACCGTCGCGAAAAAGGTTTTACCGTGATTCAGGCTGTTGCATTGGCTGAACTCGATGGATTAAACACGCCTAATGCTGAAGGCGAAAAACCGTTGATTGACAACGATCCGGCAAAAATTAACAAAGCTTACTTTTCGCATGTGGACTGGGTAATTAAAAAGGCCGAAGAAAAAGGGCTTTTTATTGGCTTGCTGCCCACCTGGGGCGACAAGTGGAATAAAAAGTGGGGAGTGGGTCCGGTGGTTTTTACGCCGGAAAATGCAGCTATTTTTGGTGAAGCGCTTGGAAAACGGTATAAAAATTCGCCCAATATCATTTGGATTGTGGGAGGCGACCGACCGCTGGAAGAGGAAGTGCATGGTCAGATTGTGCGTGCCATGGCACTTGGCCTGCGCAAAGGAGATGACGGGAAGCACCTGATTACTTTTCATCCAATGGGAGGGCAGGGATCTGCTCAATATTTTCACGATGAAGACTGGCTCGATTTCAACATGCGCCAAAACGGACATAACCCACGATTTACCGGCGCTTATGAAAATACGCTGAAGGATTACAGCAGAACTCCTGTAAAACCGGTTATCGACGGTGAACCGATTTATGAAGACCATCCCATTGAATTTAATGCTGAACGGTTTGGGCACTCAATTTCTGCCGATGTGCGTCGTCCGCTTTACTGGAATCTTTTCGGCGGAGCTTTTGGCCACACCTACGGGCACCACTCGGTTTGGCAAATGTGGCAGCCGGGACGCAATCCGGTAAATTTTCCCCTGATGCCCTGGTACGAGGCTATCGATCAGCCCGGCGCCTGGCAAATGCAGTTTGCCCGGAGGCTTATGGAATCCCGACCGTTTTTAAGCCGGATTCCAGATAATTCAGTCATTGTTCCCGAAGATGTGTCGACTTCCGTTCCCGGCGCCGGATTATACCGGTTCGCTGCAACCCGGGCTTCTGATGGTTCGTATGCTATGGTTTATGTTCCTGCGGGCAGACCGTTTAATGTAAGAATGGATGTTATCAGCGGAAAAAAAGTGATGGCCTGGTGGTATAGTCCGCGAAACGGTCAGGTTCAAAAAATAGGAAAATTTTCAAACGAAGGTATCCGCACATTTATGCCTCCCGGGTTGGGTGAAAATTTCGACTGGGTGCTGGTGCTGGATGATGCAAACGCTGGATATAAAGCTCCGGGAAAATGAGTTCAGAGTTTAAAGTTTAATGAAAAATTGAATAGGATGATAGTTAAGTCGGTATGGATTGTTTTTGGAGTTTTGATGTTTTCGAATTGTCAGACAAAGAATGCAATTGACCAGGCCATTCAACCCTGGACAGAAAATCCGTGGTACTGGCAATACAAAGGCGAACCGGTGTTATTACTGGGCACCAGTAGCGACGACAACCTGTTTCAGTGGCCGGCAGAAATGCTGGTACCACACCTCGATTCCATGAAATCTATAGGCGCCAATTACGTGCGCAATACCATGAGTGACCGCGTGGACAGCGGCTTTGAATTGTATCCGCATAAACTGCAGGAAAATGAAAAATACGATCTAAACCAGTGGAACGATGAATACTGGCAGCGTTTTGAATTTTTTCTGAATGAAACGGCCAAACGCGATATCATTGTTCAGATCGAAGTATGGGACAGGTTCGATTATACCCGGAACAACTGGTCGCCGCATCCTTACAATCCGAAAAACAACATCAATTATTCCGAAGAGGAATCGAACCTAGATTTGGAATATCCCGACCATCCAGGGCAGAACAAGCAACCGTTTTTTTTTACCACACCCAATCAGCGAAACAATGAGGTTTTGCTGAAATTTCAGCAGCAGTTTGTGGACAAAATGTTATTTTATTCGCTGAAACACAATCATATTCTTTACTGCATGGATAATGAAACTTCGGGTGAAGCGGAATGGGGCGCATACTGGGTCCGGTATATCCGTGCCAAAGCAGAAGCAGCCAACAAAAAAGTTTACCTCACCGAAATGTGGGATGACTGGAACTTGAAATCAGAACAGCACAAACGTACGTTCGACCACCCCGAACTTTATGAATTTTGTGATATTTCGCAGAATAACCACCAGCGCGATCAGACGCACTGGGATAATTTTCAGTGGGTAAAAAGTTACATTTCCAACCATCCGCGCCCTATTAATACAGTTAAAACCTACGGCGCCGACGGCGGCTCCCACGGTAATACCAATAACGGTATCGACGGCTGGTGGCGACATGTCATCGGCGGAACAGCTTCGGCACGTTTTCATCGCCCGCCCTCTGGTTTGGGTTTGTCCGAACTTTCCATGAATTCCGTGAAAGCAGCCCGTGAGATTGAAAAAATATGCCCGTTTTGGGAACTTACTCCAAACAACGAGTTACTTTCCAACCGGGAAGAGAATGAAGCCTATCTTGCAGCAAAATTCGGTGAAGTGTATGTAGTGTTTTTTCCTGATGAAGGGGAAGTGGAACTCGATTTGTCGAACTGCACGTCAGATTTTACACTGAAATGGATGGATGTGCGGAAAGGGGAGTGGCTTTCAGAAGAAAATGTTACCAGCAGTAATCGGGTGAATTTAAAAACGCCCGGCAGGCAGGAATGGGTGGTTGTTTTGAAAAAAATTGATTTTTAAAATACTAATTTATCGAAAAACTTCTAATCCCTCTAATCCGCATCATAAAATGTTAAAAAATCGGGAAACTCTGTAAAATCAATACCTACAAGGCTTGCCCGATTAAATACTTTTCACTTATTTAGGTAAAAATCATCATCGCAAGATGAAAATTACATGTTCTACTTCAAAAATCAACATATTTGGCGGAATAAATTTCGCAATCAAATTTCGGGGAATAACCCACACTAACATTACAAAAAAACATATAAAACTACTAATGTAAACCTAAAAATCGTTACTTTTCAAACCAAATTTTTTATTTGCGGATTTAAGGAAAACCGGAGCCGTTAAAACATAAATATGCAGGCTATTGGTCAAGAAGAATTGATAATGAACACCGGTTGATTTACAGATGCGTGGAAGATGAAATTCAAATCATCAAATGCAGATTCCATTATGATTGAATACCCTGCTGGCGCCGATTTGCAATCGGTGCCCCAGTCAACAGACTGGAATATAACTTCCCAAACAACTATATATTTGCAAAATGCTTCTTCCTGATATTTTACATTCAAGTAAATAATTTTTGCTTTTGCAAAGCAAGGCACGGTTTGCAAAACCGCGCCAGCGGGGAATCATAAAAACTTTATTTTGACAAATAACCTCAGTAACAAACCATAATCTCTTTTAAAAAACAAAACTTGTACTTATATTTGTACGATATAAAATAGAAAAATCATGCTGGTAGCAAATGTGTCC
>CAZVAD010000172.1:0-4297 GCA_964624645.1 uncultured Mariniphaga sp. | reverse complement strand
CAGCGTCCGGTTCTGACCGACTCCGGTTCAACCAGCATGATTCTATTGTCCGATCCGCAGACCTACACGAAATTCAATTACAATCAGCCTTTGTTTGACCTGATGGTGGAGTGGATCAACAAGGAAACGGAATCATTGAATATCCGGGCGGTACTTTGCACCGGCGACCTGGTGGAATACAACAACTCCCCGGTGCCGTCCCTTAACGACGGAGGAGCCAACGGAAACCAGACCAGCGGGGAGCAATGGAATTATATTTCAGGCGCTTTTGCCCGGTTGGATCACCGGCTGCCCTACATCACCAGCCTTGGAAATCACGATTACGGCTACAGAAGTGCTGAAAACCGGGATACTAAATTCAGCGAATATTTTACGGTGGAAAGAAACAGAATGAACAAGAAGCATATTGTTTCCGTGTTTCCCAATGAAGCAGGAGATGCCACGCTGGAGAACTCAGCCTACACTTTCAGTCTTCCCGGCTGGAAAGAACTTTTGATTGTAACTACCGAATTTCATCCGAGGGATGAAGTGCTGGAATGGGCAAAAGGACTGGCGGCATCGGAGCGATATAAAAATCACATCGTCATTTTTATGACCCACTCTTACCTTGCGGTGGGCAGCGAACGCATCAAAAAAGAGGGATACAAAATCGAAAACCCAAATTACGGAGAAGACATCTGGAATAAGCTGATTTATCCGTCATCCAACATTCCGTTGGTGATTTGCGGACATGCTGCCCGCGCCAATGAAAAATTTGAGGAAAATGTCGGTTTCCGCACCGACAAAAACAGCTCAGGAAAAGATGTGCACCAGATGATGTTCAACTCGCAGGCTCTGGGCGGCGGATGGCATGGCAACGGCGGCGACGGCTGGCTGCGGATTCTGGAGTTTCTGCCCGACGGGAAAACGATCAAAGTGAAAACCTTTTCGCCGCTGTTTGACATCTCGCCCAAAACAAGGGAACTTGCCTGGCGAAAAGAGGCATTTGATGAATTTGATATGATTATTGAGTAAGCATCCATCATTTTATAATTGTAATTTTTAAACTATTTTCATGAAACGATTTTTTTATATTTCGCTATTAATTTTTGTGATAACCGGTTGTACCCAATCTGCAACGGTTTCTGAAACCTGCCAGACATATGATGAGGCTACGCTGCCGGTCACTGTTACAACCGACTGGAACGCAGTCCCCAAAGGATTGCAGGCATCGGTCGGGAGCATTGATGACAGCTATGTGAAACATGAAGTTCCGGTAGTGAAACCTTCCGGCGAATGGCAAGGCTCAGCCTGGCGCGGCGAGCGACTTTCCGCACAACTTGTGTTGTGGAGCAAAGACAGCATCGCACAGGTGCGGTGTGAGGTTTCGGATTTCAAATCTTCCGGGGGAAATGTTATCACTTCGGATGCTGCACAGGCGCGTTTCGTGCGCTATGTGATCACCGATGAATTTGCCGGAGGCTGCGGGCACCGGAAGCCCGAAGATTTTGCTTCTTCACTGAATGCCGATGTGCTGGACAATGTTTCGTGTTTCAATATTTCGCCGAACAGTGTGCGCCCGCTTTGGCTGACAGTTGATGTTCCTTCGGATGCGGCTCCGGGGGTTTACACGTCAACGGTGCAGTTGTTTGCCGGAAACAAAAAGCAGCAGAAATTCAAGCTTTCGCTTGAGGTGCTCCCGCAGGTGCTTCCGCAGGCATCGGAATGGGAATTTCATCTCGATTTGTGGCAGAACCCTTACGCAGTTGCCCGCGTTGCAGGTGTTGAGCCCTGGAGTGACGGCCATTGGCAGGCGCTGAAACCGGTGATGAAAATGTTGGCCGACGCCGGACAGAAAGTGATTACGACCACCCTGAACAAACGCCCGTGGAACGGGCAGACCGAAGATGCGTTCGGCACCATGATCGAATGGAAAAAGAATGCAGACGGTTCATGGAGCTACGATTATACGGTTTTTGACAACTGGGTGCAGTTTATGATGGATTTGGGCATCAAAAATCAGATCAACTGCTATTCGATGGTTCCCTGGGGAAATATTCTTTTCTATTTCGATGAGGAAAAAGGTGAGGAGGTCAAAGTATCTGCAGCGCCGGGCACAAAGGAGTATTCAGAATTATGGGTTCCGTTCCTGAAGGATTTTGTAAAACACCTGGATGAAAAAGGGTGGCGAAGCATCACCCGTATCGCCATGGATGAGCGCAATCCCACCGAAATGAAAGCCATGCTGAAATTGCTGGAAGATACCGCACCCGGAATGGGCGTCGCTTTGGCTGACAACCACAAAAGCTACAAGGAATATCCCGACCAGCTCACCGACCTGTGCGTGGCACACGGTGCAACGGTTGACCCCGAAGATAAGGAATACCGCAGGGCACATGACTACATCACCACCTGGTATGTTTGCTGTGCGGATAAATTCCCCAATGTGTTCACCTTTTCGGCTTCTGCCGAAGGCGCTTTTATCGGCTGGTACACCATGGGCGCCGATTTCGATGGCTTTTTGCGCTGGGCATACAACAGCTGGGTGAAAGAACCTTTGCTGGACTCCCGTTTCCGCACCTGGCCTGCCGGCGATACCTATATCGTTTATCCCGACGGGCGGAGCTCAATCCGCTTTGAGCGGCTGCGCGAGGGAATTCAGGATTTCGAAAAAGTTCGTATTCTGCGTGATAAACTACAGGATGACGGAACCAAACTGGAGCAGCTTAATGCAATGATTTCCCGTTTTGACGTGGTTGAAGACCCGGGGAATATTGAAGAAATGCTCAATGAAGGGAAAAAACTGATTAATGATTTGGCCAGAGCATTGGATTAAATACAAATAGTTTCCAATATTCCCAGCGTTTGCATTTTGTGTTTTTTATTCATTATTTTGTATTGGACATTGATGATAAAAACACAAAATGCAAATCATGGAATTACAATCCGGCAAATTTCCTGATGCTATCCGTGGCAGGTTATCTGTCGTTGTGGCTGATAGCCTGGCACTGCACAGAATTGCAGTCTTTGTATTTCTAAGTTTTGCAGCAATTCTTTTTCCGGCATTCACTTCATTTTCACAAAAGTCTGTTCAGCAGGCAGTCTGGATCGTTGGCGGAGAAGGTTTTGAGTCGGGAAATGCTATGTGCCAAACGCTTGACGGCGGCTATGCAATTGCCGGGCACACAGATTCCTACGGTGCCGGAAACAGCGATGTTTATGTGGTGAAACTGAGTGCATCAGGCAGTCTGCAATGGTCAAAAACCATCGGCGGAACAAACCATGAATCGGGAAATTCCATCTGTCAATCCCGTGATGGCAGCTATGTGATTGCAGGCTACACCACTTCTTTTGGCGCCGGAAATGCTGATGTTTACGTAGTGAAACTGGACGCTTCCGGAAATCTGGAATGGACAAAAACCATCGGTGGGGCAGGGCAGGACATCGGAAATTCTGTCCGGCAGACCCATGACGGCGGATATATCATCGGGGGAATGACCGCTTCATTCGGCGCCGGAAATTCAAATGCTTATGTGATTAAACTGAACGCTTCCGGGGATTTGGAATGGACAAAAACCATTGGCGGAACAGGCGAAGACTGGTGCAACTCCATACAACAAACCAGCGACGAAGGCTATATTCTCACCGGAGCCACTGCTTCGTTCGGCGCCGGAAACAGCGATGTTTATGTGGTAAAACTGGATGCTTCCGGCAATTTGCAATGGGACAAAACCATTGGCGGCAAAGATTCCGATACCGGCAAATCCGTTCAGCAAACCGGTGACGGCGGGTATGTTATTGCCGGAAATACAAAATCGTTTGGTGCTGGTTATGCGGATGCCTATGTAATCCGGTTGAATGCTTCCGGCGAATTGCTCTGGACTAAAACCATCGGCGGCAAAGACTGGGATTCAGGGAATTCGGTTGTTCAGGCAGCGGATGGCGGTTTTGTGGTTGGCGGACAGACCTTTTCTTTTGGCGCAGGAAGCTACGATTTCTATGTATTTGGGTTAAGCGCATCAGGAAATCTGGAATGGACAAAAACCATCGGCGGGGCAGGCAGCGACTCCGGAAAGTCCATTCACCGGACAAGCGATGGCGGAATTGTAGTTGGCGGCTCCACAAAATCTTACGGTGAAGGTTATGCCGATTATTTTATCGTGAAACTGGATGCCCAGGGAAACTCCTGTGAAGCCATGCAGAGTGGCGGAATTCAGGGCAGCGGCGGAGTAATTTCCAGCGCCGGCTCTGTTGTAACAGATAACAAAGGCTTCGTTGGCAGCGGTGGCAATGCCGGAAAAGGCGGCATTTTGAATGT
>CAZVAD010000171.1:0-4316 GCA_964624645.1 uncultured Mariniphaga sp. | reverse complement strand
GTTTGTCAAACATCCGGTTTGTCCAGAACTCCGGGGTGCGCGGCTTCAGAATGATAGCATCGAAGATCAAATCCTTAAGCAAAAAAGCTACAACGGCAAATACCATAATCGCAATAACAGAGCGAATGATATGCCAGCGCAATTCCTCAAGATGTTCGAGAAAAGACATTTCTGCATACTGAGATTTTAAACCACGCCTTCTGCGCTTTTTGTCGTCACTGCTGTTTTCCCCTTCGCGGGTTGTTTCTTCACTCATTAATTATTTTTTTATAAAACTTCACAAATATAAATACTTCCTGCTATTCGGGCATTTTATGCCGGTTAATATTTAAATGATTACTACTAATTATTAAAAATGTGTGTATTGTATTTCTTTTTTGCTATTTTTAATAACTTTAAAAAATGAATGCATACTGAAAAGCTGAAAAATTGGTTTACCGAAAAAGCTGATCAGGATAAATTCAAAACGATAGAAAAGAGATAGTTTTAGAGATATTTTATGGAAAACAATTTTTCATTAACCGGTTATTTACAACAATACTTTGGTTTCGACAGGTTTAAGGGACAACAGGAAGAAGCCATCCAAAGTGTTATCGACGGGAATCACACTTTTGTGCTGATGCCCACCGGCGGGGGAAAATCACTGATTTACCAACTGCCTGCATTATTGCTCGAAGGTACTGCCATCGTTGTTTCTCCGCTGATTGCCCTGATGAAAAATCAGGTGGATTCGATGCGGGGCATGCAAACTGAAGATTTTGTAGCCCATTTCCTGAATTCATCCCTGTCGCGGACTGCCATTCAGGAGGTCAAGAATGATGTGCTGTCGGGAAAGACAAAATTGTTGTATGTGGCGCCGGAATCGCTGACTAAAGAAGACAACATTGAGTTTCTCAAAAATGTCAAGATTTCGTTCTACGCCATTGATGAGGCGCACTGCATTTCAGAATGGGGACACGATTTCAGGCCCGAGTACCGGCGTATCCGCCCGATTGTCGAAGAGATCGGCTCGGCGCCGATTGTTGCACTGACGGCAACCGCCACGGAAAAAGTACAGCACGACATTCAGAAGAATCTGGGAATTCTTGATGCGCAGGTATTTAAGGCATCGTTCAACCGGTCTAATCTCTATTATGAAGTCCGGCCCAAAGTAAAACCAGAGAATCAGATTATCCGGTTTATCAAACAAAACGAAGGAAAATCGGGAATTATTTACTGCCTGAGCCGGAAAAAAGTTGAGCAGATTGCCGAGACATTGCAGGTCAACGGAATTAAGGCGCTTCCGTATCATGCGGGCATGGATGCCGCGACGCGCTCTTCCAATCAGGACAGTTTTCTGATGGAAAAAGTGGATGTCATTGTGGCAACGATTGCCTTTGGTATGGGAATCGACAAGCCCGATGTGCGGTTTGTGATTCATTACGATATTCCCAAAAGCCTTGAAGGATACTATCAGGAAACAGGCCGCGCAGGCCGCGATGGCGGGGAAGGGCAGTGCATCACCTTCTACAGCTACAAGGATATTCAGAAACTCGAAAAATTTATGCAGGGGAAACCTGTGGCAGAGCAGGAGATTGGAAAACAACTTCTGCTTGATACGGTTTCCTTTGCCGAATCAGCCATCTGCCGGCGAGTAATTTTGCTTCACTATTTCGGAGAAAAATATCCGCATGACAATTGCGGGAATTGTGATAACTGCCTGAATCCCAAGGAGCAGATCGAGGCGAAGGATGAAGTTGTGATTGGACTGGATGCCATTCTTGAGGTCAATGAACAATACAAGGCCGAACACATTGCAAATATATTGGTGGGCAACAAAACAGCCGCCATCAAATCTTTTAAGCACTATACGCTGGAATCTTTCGGTGCGGGCAGCGATCACGATGAACGCTTCTGGAATGCGGTTTTCAGACAATGTATGATCAACGGGCTGATCACCAAGGATATTGAGAATTACGGCTTGCTGAAAGTTACTCCCAAAGGGCATGAGTTTATTGCTCATCCGGTGAGTTTTTTGTTGGTAAAAAACCATGAATATGAAGAGGAGGATGAGTTCTCCGGTACTTCCGGCGCTCCGTCCGGCGCCACAGGGGGCGACCCTGTGCTGTTTTCCATGCTGAAAGATTTGCGGAAACAGATTGCCCGGCGAAAAAATCTACCCCCTTTTGTAATTTTCCAGGACCCTTCGCTGGCGGATATGTCTATCCAATACCCGATAAGTCTGGAGGAACTGCAGAAAATCCAGGGAGTGGGGCAGGGGAAAGCACGGCGCTACGGGCGCGAGTTTGTTGAGCTGATTGGAAAATATGTGGAGGAAAACGAGATTGAGCGCCCCGATGATTTTATTGTGCGTACCATTGCCAACAAATCCAAAATGAAGGTGTTCATCATTCAGAATATCGACCGGAAACTCTCCTTTGAAGACATTGCCAACGCCAAAGGAGTTGAAGTGCGCGATATTATTTCAGAGGTTGAAGCCATTGTGAATTCCGGAACCCGGCTGAACATCGACTATTACGTAAATAGTGTGCTGGATGAGGATCATCAGGAGGAGGTTTTTGAATATTTCAGGGAAGCCGAAGAGGATTCCATTGAGAAAGCGCTCGATGAGTTGGGGGAAGAGGATTATTCCGAAGAGGATATCCGGTTGATGCGGATAAAATTCCTGTCAGATATGGGCAACTGACCCGCTGCACACTTCACCTGCCCGAATCACGGAGAAATTGAAAATTGTTAACTTTGCACCATCGGATGTAAAACATAATGGTATTATAAGAAATGAGTATCGCTGTTGAGAAAAAATATGACTACAAAATTGCCGATATAAATCTGGCAGAATTTGGCAGGAAAGAGATTGATATTGCCGAAAAAGAGATGCCCGGCCTGATGGCTATCCGGGAGAAATTCGGAAAGCAGAAACCCCTTCGGGGTGCACGCATCACCGGCAGTCTGCACATGACGATTCAAACCGCCGTATTGATTGAAACCCTTGTGGAGCTTGGCGCTGAAGTGCGCTGGGCAAGTTGCAATATCTTTTCCACCCAGGACCATGCGGCGGCAGCCATTGCTAAAGCGGGAATTCCCGTGTTTGCCTGGAAAGGTGAAACGCTTGCGGAATACTGGTGGTGCACGGATCAGGCGCTGGATTTTGGCGGTGGCAAAGGGCCGCACCTGATTGTGGACGACGGTGGAGATGCCACGCTGATGCTGCATCGCGGGTATGAAGCAGAGAAAAATCCTTCAATTCTTGACCTTCCGGTCGAGGGTGAAGATGAAGCCGAACTGAATAAAATCCTGAAATCCATTCTGAGTGAAACCCCAAACCGCTGGCATGATGCAGCCAAAGAAATCAGGGGCGTTTCGGAAGAAACCACAACCGGTGTAAACCGGCTGTATCAGATGAAGGATGACGGGAAGCTGCTTTTTCCGGCAATCAACGTGAATGACTCAGTAACCAAGTCAAAATTTGACAACCTTTACGGGTGCCGGGAATCCCTTGCCGATGGCATCAAGCGGGCAACCGATGTGATGATAGCCGGGAAAGTGGTTGTGGTCGCCGGCTATGGCGATGTGGGCAAAGGGTGTGCGCAATCCATGCGCGGTTACGGCGCGCGGGTCATCGTCACCGAAATTGACCCCATCTGCGCTTTGCAGGCTGCCATGGAAGGTTTTGAGGTGAAAACCATGGAGGATGCCCTGTCCGAAGGGAATATCTATGTGACCACCACCGGCAACAAGGATGTGATTACTGCAGAGCACATGTCAAAAATGAAAGACCAGGCCATTGTGTGCAACATCGGTCATTTTGACAATGAAATCCAGGTATCAAAACTGCAAGGCTGGCCGGGGATTGAAAAGCTGAACATCAAGCCGCAGGTGGATAAATTCACATTTCCCGCCGGAAACAGCATTTACCTGCTAGCCGAGGGGCGTCTGGTAAATTTAGGCTGTGCCACCGGGCATCCGTCATTTGTCATGAGCAACTCGTTCACCAACCAGTCGCTGGCACAAATGGAACTCTGGCAGAATAACTATGAAATTGACGTGTATCGCCTGCCCAAAAAACTGGATGAAGAAGTGGCGCGGTTACACCTTGAACAGATTGGCGTCAAGCTCACTCACCTGACGGAAGAACAGGCAAAATATATCGGCGTTCCCCAAGAGGGCCCCTATAAACCGGAGCATTACAGGTACTGATTTTTAGTTATTAGTGATAGATCAGCGATCTATCATAACTTTTCTGCTGAAACTTCCTTTCTCCGTTTGAACATTCACAAAGTAAACACCGGCGGGATAACTTCTTAAATCAATTTCTG
>CAZVAD010000170.1:0-4340 GCA_964624645.1 uncultured Mariniphaga sp. | reverse complement strand
TCAAAAAAAATGGCAGGCCTGTAAGCCGGGTTCTGTATTTCCGGTTTTCACCGGAAACCTTTATCATTTATCTTGCCGCGCCATCGCTGGCGGGGTCCTTGCAGCCTACCCCTCCCGACACTCCGGGTTGATTCCGGAAACGGAGCGGGCAACTCCGCTGCGATGCAACAGCCGCGCAATCGGGATATATTTGGCTTTGCAACCCGTGAGGCGTACGGCTGATTGTGTTGCCACAACCACCGGTGGGCTTTTACCCCACCTTTTCACCCGTTCCGTTATCCGAAAATAATGGTGGTTATTTTCTGTTACGCTGATACCCCCTTTCGGAGGTCTTCCTGTTAGGAAGCACGGCGCCCTGCGTTGCCCGGACTTTCCTCCCCGATAGCTACCGGGGCGATAAAGCGGCCTGCCGGTACAAAAATAGACAAAATCAGGCAATTAAAATAGCGCTGTTCAAATTGAAAAACAGATAAATTCAGAATTAGCCTCTGCACAAAATCACCATGGTGGCGCCATAGCCGTATTCCTTAAACGAGGCATCCTGAAATTCATATTTCGGGAACTTTGTTTTCAGCAACCGGGCTACTTCCTGCTTCAGCACGCCCTGCCCCACCCCATGAATAAAAACAATCCGTTTGGCCCGGGATTCAATCGCCCCGCGCATTTCGCGTTCCACTTTCTCCAGCTGAATCTCAAAAATTTCCCGGTTCTCCATCCCGGCGCTGCTGTCAACCAGCTCGTGGATATGCAAATCCACTTCAATGATTTCCGGCGGTCTGGTCTTCTGAACAACCGGTGCAGGTTCGCTTTTCTCCTTGATTTTCACCACTTTTCGAAAGTCATCATCCGTCAGTTTGTCAATTTCTGTTTTCAGAATATTTTCAGAAATCTGATAAATCAGTGCATTTTGCGGGAAAAACGTGTTGGGTAAAAAACTTTTTTCCCTGTAAAATTTCACCGGATTCACTTTGAAAGTTTTGGTTATTGGCACATGCAACTCCGCTTCCTCATTTCTGAAGTAAATAAGCTGAAAAACATAATCCGGCAAGTCCGAAAATTCAGTCTGGTCAATGACTTCCAGTTCTTTTTTTGAATTCGGATAAACGATTCCGCGCGAAACCGTTTCATAGGTTTCTTCCTTCAAATGGACATAACGGAACATCAGCGTAAAATTGCTGTCGTTCACCAGAAACAAGTCAATATCCCCTGCCGGAATATTTTTCTCGTCTCCGGGGACAAAGCAAAAATAAAAGTCGGGCGAATCCTTGCCTTTAATTATTTTCCCCTTCGGTTTTTTCTTTTTTGCCACAACAGATTCAGAAGCTGCCGGCGCTTCCTGTTTTTCAGTGATGGCGCCCGGTTTATTTAAGGCCGGGTCATCCACACGAATCAGTTTTGAAACCGGATAAGGCACTTCAAAACCATCTTCATTTTTTATTTTTGCCGTATTTTTTCCGATAAATGCAGTTACAATCCCTCCACCCACATCGTTCAGAAACTTTACCTTGTCGCCAACTTTTATCATTTTCTCATTTATTTTTTGCAAAATTACTATTTTTTACCCATCAAAATTTTAGTGTACTTTTACGGTTTCATCAAAGGAAAATCATTGACAGCTTACAAGAAAATAAAAATCGGCGATTTCAGCTATAACCTGCCGGACGGGCAAATTGCCCGCTATCCGCTGGCAGAGCGCGACAGTTCAAACCTTTTGGTTTGGCGGAACGGCACGATAAACAAGGACAAATTCAGAAACATCACTTCTTATCTGCCTTCCGGCTGCATGCTGGTTTTCAACAATACCCGCGTCATTCACGCACGCCTGTTTTTCAGAAAGGAGACCGGTGCGGCAATTGAAATATTCTGCCTTGAACCAGCTGAACCGGCTGAATATCAACTGGCATTTCAGCAAACCGGCAAGGGGACCTGGAAGTGCATGATTGGTCATGCCAAAAAGTGGAAGAACGAAATATTAAAAAAATCATTTGAATTGAACGGCAAAACGGTTGAATTGTCTGCAAAAAAGATTGGCCGGGAAGGTCAGGTTTTTCTGATTGAATTCAGTTGGAATCCTGCGTTCACTTTTGCTGAAATCATTGAAAAATCGGGAGTTCTGCCCATTCCTCCCTACCTGAACCGGGAAACCGAACCGGATGATGAAATCACCTACCAGACCATCTATGCCCGGACCGACGGTTCGGTGGCATCCCCGACAGCCGGACTGCATTTCACCGATAACATGATGAAACAGCTTGCAGATAGAAATATTGCACTGCGCGAAATTACCCTTCATGTGGGAGCGGGCACTTTCAAGCCGGTGAAATCAGAAACCATTGAAGGGCATGCCATGCACCGCGAACAGGTCATCGTTCCGAAAAAACTCATTGAAGAGCTGGCAGGTAATTCACAAAACATTATTGCAGTCGGCACCACCTCTGTGCGCACACTGGAAAGCCTCTACTGGTTAGGCATCAAATTGGGAAAACAGCCGGATGGACATAACCAGCTGACTGTCGGGCAATGGGAGCCATACGAAACAGATGCTGAAATCAGCGTTTCAGAAGCATTGCAAAACATACTCAATTGGCTTGAAAAACAGCAGTTGCAAAATCTGAGTTTTGCTACGGAAATCATTATTGTTCCCGGGTATGAATTTAAGCTGATTAAAGGCATGATCACCAATTTCCATCAACCGCAAAGCACGCTGTTGCTACTCATTGCCGCTTATTTGGGAGAAAACTGGAAAAAGGTTTATGATTTTGCACTGAACAACGGATTCCGATTTTTAAGCTACGGCGACAGCAATCTCTATCTGAAAGAATAATTTTCAATTTAAAAATACAACAGAATGAATAAGCTGGGACATTTGAAACCACAACCGCTTTTTAACTATTTCGAGCAAATCTGCCGGGTTCCGAGACCATCCAAAAAGGAAGAAAAAATCCGAAAATTCCTGCTTGATTTTGCAAAGGAACACCATCTGGCAGCCAAAACCGACCAGGCCGGCAATGTTCTGATAACCAAACCGGCATATCCCGGCAAGGAAAACCTGCCGGTGGTTATTCTGCAAACCCACATGGATATGGTTTGTGAAAAAAACAGCGATAAAGTTTTTGATTTTGACAACGATCCCATTGAACCGGTGATTGTTGACGGCTGGGTGAAAGCCAACGGAACAACATTGGGCGCCGACTGCGGAATCGGTATTGCCGCACAACTGGCTGTGCTGGCTTCCGATGAAATTCAGCACGGACCGCTCGAATGCCTGATAACTGTGGACGAAGAAACCGGGTTGACCGGTGCATTTGCCCTTGAACCGGGATTTATGACCGGTTCTGTTTTGCTGAATCTCGACTCGGAAGATGAAGGGGAAATTTTCATTGGCTGTGCCGGCGGTATTGATACGCTCGCGGAGCTGACTTATCAGACTGAACCTGTCCTCAAAAGTCATACGGCATTCAAAATTTCAGTCTCCGGACTTTTAGGCGGCCATTCCGGCGACGACATTCACAAAAACAGGGGAAATGCCATAAAAATTCTGAATCGTTTCCTTTGGAAAGCTTCCCGTGAATATTCAGTACGATTAGCGGAATTTAACGGGGGAAATCTTCGCAATGCCATTGCCCGCGAAGCGTTTGCCGTGCTTGTTGTTCCGAAGGAAAAAGAGCCGGAACTGACAAATGCGTTTCAAAACTTTGAAAAGCAGGTGAAGTTTGAGTTTGAACACAATGAGCAAGGACTGGGTCTGAAAATTGAAAAAGCTGACACGCCTGAATTTGTGGTGGACACCAAAACTCAAAATAATCTGCTGAATGTTTTGTATGCCTGTCCGCATGGCGTTCTGGAAATGAGCACGCGCATGGAAGGCATGGTTGAAACTTCCACCAATCTGGCTTCCGTGAAATTTGAAGCGGACAATAAAATAGTGATTACCACAAGCCAGCGGAGCGAACTGGAGAGCAGAAAATATTATGCGGCAGAAATGGTGCGGTCGGCGTTTGAGCTTGCCGGGGCTATGGTTACCCATTCTGACGGCTATCCGGGCTGGACGCCCGACCCGGATTCTGAAATCCTGAAAACAACGGTGGCTTCCTACAAAAAACTGTTCGGCAACGAACCGGTTGTCCGCTCCATTCATGCGGGACTGGAATGCGGGCTGTTCCTTGAAAAATATCCGAATCTGGACATGGTTTCCTTCGGGCCGACCATTAAAGGGGCACATTCGCCCGATGAACGGCTCGATATCGCAACCACAGAAAAATTCTGGAAACATCTGGTCGATGTACTGGAAAATATTGTCTAACTTTCAGGAATTCAAGAAACCTTGTAAAATTTTAATC
>CAZVAD010000169.1:0-4375 GCA_964624645.1 uncultured Mariniphaga sp. | reverse complement strand
TGGATGCGTTCTCTGAAAAAAGGAGAGCGAAAAATGGCCTTGCGTTATCTCGGGCGACCGGGGAAACGTGCGCTTCAAAAAGGAGTTGAACAAATCTGGGCGTCTTCTGCCCGGACTGCAATCATGCCTGTTCAGGATCTGCTTGGCTTAGGGGCAGATGCCCGGTTTAATACGCCCGGTGTTGCCGGTGGAAACTGGGAATGGCGGTTCCGGTGGAAACAACTGAAAAAAAGGCGCCGCAGATTTCTGAAAGAGATCACTCAAAAATACAACCGCTGAAATTCAACAATAGAGCAAAACCGCTTTCATGAATTCATCAGGTTTTTCGGCATGAAGCCAGTGCCCGGCGCCGGGAATATCCACAATGGTTGAATCGGGATAAATCTCCTTGATTAAAGGAATATTCTCTTCGGTAATGTAATTGGATTCGAGTCCGCGGATAAAAATCACCGGATAAACGGTGATGGGCAGCCTTGCTGCAAACCAGCGCTTGTTTACGCCGGCTACAATATCATCCAGATACTCATACAATACCTCCACATTTACGCGCCATTTGTATTTTTTGGTCTTTTTGTCGAAAGCCACGCTTTTGAGCAAAAAGTGCCGGATGCGCTCATCTCCGATGCGCTCTGCCAGAAAATCGTCCACATCGCTTCGCTCTTTTATCCGGTCAAAATCCAATTCCTGCATGGCGAGCAGAATGTTTCTGTGCAGGTGGAACTGGCTGTTTTCAGCCACCTGTGTATAGTCTATCGGTGCGATGTCGGCAATTACCAACTTTTCAATTTTTTCGGGGTAATCGGCGGCAAACCACATGGCGGTTTTTCCTCCCATACTGTGTCCCAGCAGTGTTGCCTTTTCAATTTGGTGCAACTCAAAAAATTCGACCAGATCATTTTTCATGGCATCATACGAATGTTCTCCGGCAAATGGGGAACGTCCGTGATTGCGCAGATCAATCATGTAAACCGTGTGGTCTTCCGCCAGTCGTTTGCCAATGCTCCGCCAGTTGTCCGATGAGCCGTAAAGCCCGTGAATTATCACGACAACCGGGCCTTCTCCCTCTTTTCTGTAATACAGTTCCATAACTATTTTAAACAATCAATATATTTTTGAATGGTAGTCTCCAGGCCAAGATAAAGCGCCTCGGAAATAAGCGCATGGCCGATGGAAACCTCTTTCAGCTCCGGGATATTTATGTGAAGGTAGCGGAGGTTCTCCAGGCTCAGATCGTGCCCGGCGTTTACCTCAAGCCCGGCCTGGGTTGCAAGTTTTGCAGCCTCAATAAAGGGCTGGATTGCCTTTTCACGGTTTTCAGGATACAAGCTTGCATAAGGCTCGGTGTAAAGCTCAATCCGGTCGGCGCCGGTTTGGGCTGCCCCTTCAATTGCTTTCCGGTCGGGATCAACAAACAGGGAAGTCCGGATTCCGTTTTCCTTCAGTCTGGCTACCACCTCTTTCAGAAAAGAGAGATTGGTAACGGTGTCCCAGCCATGATCGCTTGTAAGTTGGTGCAGGGCGTCGGGCACCAGGGTAACCTGATCGGCTTTCACTTCAATAACCATCTTTAAAAAATCTTCACCCGGATAGCCTTCAATGTTAAATTCAGTGGTTATCAAAGGTTTTATGGTATAAACATCCCGGCGGGTGATGTGTCGCTCATCCGGGCGGGGATGTACCGTAATTCCTTGTGCACCAAATTTCTGGCAGTTTATTGCCGCTTCTTCAACATTGGGCATGTTGCCGCCTCTTGAATTTCGCAGTGTTGCGATTTTATTTATATTTACACTTAGTCTTGTCATAATATTACTGTGAAGTTACTATTTTCGCATATTGAATATAAAGCAAAAATAAGCAATTGTTAGCAAACAATCTGATATCAGGAGTAATTCCCGCCGTAAAGGTGGAAGATACCGGAGAAAAGGTGCTGGGTCTCATGGACCATTACCGGGTTTCCCATCTTCCCGTTTTGGATGATGAGAAGTATGTTGGCATGGTATCCGACAAACTGATTTTTGATTTGGGCATTGAGAACCAGCCGGTCGGGATAAAGTCAGATAAATTTCAATCCATCCATGTTCACGAAGAGCAGCATATTTTTGAAGTGGCGATTTTGATGTATAAACTGAAATTAAGCGTAATTGCCGTGCTTGATTCGGAGCATGAATACATTGGTGGAATCACCCTTTATGATCTGGCAAGACGGTTTGCCCGCTACTTTTCGCTGCAGGAAGTGGGCGGCGTAATCGTGTTGGAAGTCAATGTTTCGGATTATTCCCTGGCGCAGATCAGCCGGATTGTTGAAAGCAATGACACAAAGATTCTCAGTTTCTTTATGAACCCCCAGCCGGGAAAGAATACGCTGGAACTAGTGTTGAAACTGGACAGGGAAGACCTGTCGCCGGTCATACAGGCATTTATGAGGTATGACTATAATGTGAAGGGAATCTATTTGGATCACTCCATGCTGAATGACCTCTACAAGGACAGATATGAGCAGTTTATGAAATATATGAACATCTAAACGAATTCTACGTGAAAGTTGCAGTTTTTGGCACCGCTGTTTCAGAAGGATTTATTCCGGTTCTGGATGAATTTTTCACCTTTTTGAAAAAAAATAAGATCAAAGTCCAGCTTTTTAAGCCATTCCATGAGTTTCTTGCCAGTAATCTGGGGGTTGAGCCTTACTATAACTCGTTTTTTAATGTGCCGGAGGAATTTGACACAGACAACAAGTATATTTTCAGCGTTGGCGGAGACGGAACTTTTCTGCATTCTGCCGTGAAAATTCGGAATTTTGATATTCCGGTGGTGGGTGTAAACAGCGGCAGGCTCGGCTTTTTGGCCGATATTTCTCAGGAACAAATTACGGATGCGCTTACCGGGATTTTCAATAATTACTATTCCATTGTTGAAAGGTCATTGCTGGAAGTTGACTTTTGCGACAACAGCAACATCGATTTCAACTTTGCACTGAACGAGCTGGCCGTACTGAAAACCGAATCATCGTCGATGATTAATATTTCGGCCTGGTGCAACGGGCAGTTCCTTAACAATTATTGGGCTGACGGTCTGATTATCGCCACCCCCACCGGATCAACCGCATATTCACTGAGCGTGGGAGGCCCGATTCTGACGCCCGATTCTGCCAATTTTGTAATCACTCCGCTGGCGCCGCACAATCTCACCATCCGCCCGGTGGTTGTTCCCGACACCTATGAAATTGAACTGAAAGTGGACGGACGGGGCACCCATTACCTCACCTCGCTGGACTATCGTTCGGTGCCCGTTTCGTTTGACGTGAAATTGAAAATCAAGAAAGCCAATGTTACCTTAAAAACTTTGCAACTTCCTGAGCTAACCTTTTTTAATACGTTGAGAAACAAACTGATGTGGGGAGTTGACAAACGCAATTAGCTATTTCTTCAGGCTTAACAATTTTTAATCTTCTTTTGGGTTTTATATGAGCGTCCGGGTATGTTATATTTAGAATTATATTACTTTTGTACCTTTTGAAAGTTTTATTAGAAAGATAGAAGCTGTTGAAGTTCGTTGATAATCAAGTTTTTGCAAACTTGTTTGATGTTGTTTAATAACTTTTTGAAGCTATTTTGAAAAAAACCGGAGTTAAGCATAACAAATTTATACTCATTGTTTTGGAGGTTAAGCGAACAGTTTACATACCTGAGGCTATTTTAGAATAAACAATTGGAATACCAAATGAAAAAAATAATATTGGTGTTTGCGGCAGTTGTTCTGACTGTTTCGGGCTTTGCACAAAAAACAGCTGATTTTGGCATTTGGGGCGGTTCGTCAACCTATTGGGGAGACATAAAGGGAGTGCCGCCGATGCAGACGTTCAATTTAAATATTGGGGCATTTTTCAGGTATAATTTTAACACAAGAGCGGCAATGCGCGCGCAATTTCTTGCCGGAAATTTTTCTGCCGACGGAACGGTGGAGGAGGTTCCGTTCAGATTTGGGAAAAGTGCACAGGACATCTCGCTGATGATGGAGATAAATTATTTGAAATACCTGCTGGGAGAGAAGAAGACGCCATTCACACCATATATCATGGCAGGAGTGGGTGTTATGTATTTCCCTTACCGGTTGACTGCTAGTGGCGGAGATCTTTATGACCCGGGTTTCGGAGAGTTGACAGCGCTTCACACCATCAACCCGGATTATCCTGTTAAAAGTCCGGTTGATGAATCAGTGGCTACGATGGGAATTCCCATGGGATTCGGATTCAAGTTTTCGGTTGGCGAACGGTTTGGGGTGGGCATAGAGTATCAGATCAGAAAATTGTTCAGCGATAAGCTTGATAATGTGGATGATCCGCTGGCACGTGAATATATCAATGCAGCAGGTGCAA
>CAZVAD010000168.1:0-4464 GCA_964624645.1 uncultured Mariniphaga sp. | reverse complement strand
CCTCTCAAAAACTTTATTGCCGTGCTGAAAACAATCAATGAATTTGTCAAATATTCTGAAGAGTGGCAAAGTCACCTGAAATGGCTCCGCACGCTGCCCCTGTTCCTTGAGCTTGACGGCTTGCGCGTTGTGCATGCCTGCTGGTCGGATGAAGCGGTTGATTTTTTAAAGCAACGCCTGAATCCCGGGAAAATCGAAAAGGATATTTTCAGGAAAATTCACCGGCAACCCGAATCTGAGCTGGCACAAAACATCTGGTTGCTCACAAAAGGATTGCAATTCAAAATGCCAAGAGACCTGAGGGTTACAAACAACAAGGGAATTTCACCGCGCGCATTCCGCATCCGGTGGTGGGAAGAACCAACGGGTAAAACTTTCGAAGAGTTGTCTTTTGAAAGCAAGTTCCGATTGCCGGAATACACCATTCCGCCGGAAATACTTCCCCAAACGCTGCCCTACCCTGCCGAAGCGCCCATTCTGTTTTTCGGCCATTATTGCAGAAAGAACAATGACCACATCCTGAAACCGAATATTTGCTGTCTGGACTCCTGCATTGTTGCAAATAAAACCCTGCTGGCTTACAGGTGGAACGGAGAAAAGGTTTTAAAAGAGGAAAATCTTATCCGAATTTAAGAATATTAAACATTCAGATTACTTATAACCAACGACATGCAACAAGTGTAAAAAATTATTTTTATTTGCATTGCAGTAAATAAAAGAAAGTATATATTTGCAGCACATTTCAGGATTGAAATAACCTGAAAAAAGTTCTTCAGAAGTTTAAAAAAGGTGGCGTAGTTCAGTTGGTTAGAATGCCGGCCTGTCACGCCGGAGGTCGCGAGTTCGAGTCTCGTCGTCACCGCAAAGAAAGCAGTCGGAAATGACTGCTTTTTTTGTTGAAAAAGACTGCGGAAGGTCGTGAGTTTCCCGAAACCTCGGGATCGTCACCGCAAAGAAAGCAGTCGGAAATGGCTGCTTTTTTTGTTGAAAAAGACTGTGAAAGGTCGTGAGTTTCCCGAGGCGTCGGATAATCCCTGTAATTTTACCTTGAACGAATTTCTTTGCGCATAAATCTCAGGTAGGAAAATATAAAAAGCAACATGGTAATGGCAATTATTCCGGTTAATTGTGGCCAGGTAAGAAGCAGGCTTTGGTCAACAGGCAAAGGGCCCGGTATCGCACCCTGTATCTGCTCCATAGTCAATGGACCCAAATTCCGAATGGTAGGTATAAGCAATGTAGAGGTTGCCTGACTGTACAATTCATTAGGCATAAACTGAATAAGAATGAACTTGAATTTTTCATAGGCAAACAATACATGTTCCGGTGCATAAGGCGATGGTTCAAGACCCTTTAAAATCAGGTTCATTATTAACGGGGCAAACACTGAAAAAAACAACCATACTGCTATGCCCGCAATTGCAGAAGTGGCAGGCTGCCTGAATCTCACTGAAAAATATATTGCAAGGTTCAGCCATAAAGCCACATAAATAATACTGAGCAATGTAAAACTGAAAATCCTGATCAATTCTTCAGGGATTGGAGGAATTCCAATCGCAATCAATCCGGCGCCGATTACCAATAAGCTCAGGGTCAGAAACAAAACAGAGATTACCAGAAATGCAGCAGTGAATTTTGCATTAATCACATAATCCCTCGGAATCGGCTGTGCTAATAAACGGCTCAATGTACCCTTATTATATTCGGAATTAATCGCATCAAAACCGAGTGTCAGTCCCAGCAATGGTCCCAAAAAACTGATGAATACAAAATATGCCGGAAGCGTACCATCAGAAATTATAAACAAATTCAAAAAGAACAATGTATTCTCAGAACTCTGATCCGGTTTTAAATTTTTAATACCGGTCAATGCCGTGTATAACGAAGCAATGCAGGTCAACAAGATAATCCCAAAAAGAATCAGCATTCTTTTACTTCGGAAATGATCGCCCATTTCCTTATATACAAAAGACCAAAACGGACTTTGAGATTTTGTGTCAGCTTGTTTTTTCATGACTCAATCCACCTTCAAAATAACGATAATAAATGTCATCCAATCCATATTTTTTAACGGATTTTTCTTTAGAATCAGTATCAAAGCCTGAAGCATCATCAAATAATTTTTTGGCTAAAGCATCAATATCACCGACTGCAATTATTTTCCCCTGAACAAAAATTCCAACTCTGTTGCAAACCTGTTGCACCTGATGCAAATTATGTGAAGAAAACAGAACGGTTACCCCTTGCTCATTGCTCAATCTGACAATGAGCTCCAGGAACTCCTTAATTCCAGAAGGGTCAATACCAGCAGTTGGCTCATCCAAAATAATAACTTCTGGATTTTTCATCAAAACATCAGCAAGTCCCAACCTTTGCCTCATACCTTTGGAATATTGCCCAACTTTCTTGTCGGTTTGCTCCAGCAATCCGACTTCTTGCATTAATTGCCTTGCCCGGTTTTCAGCATCAGGTTTCGACATACCATTCAACCCACCGGTAAAACATAAATTATCCAAACCGCTCAGATCGTCGTAGAATCCAACATCTTCTGGCAAATAACCTACCCTCTTTTTAATGTCAATCGGATGATGTACCGGATCAATCCCGCAAATTCGGACAGTACCTTCCGTTGGCTCGGTAAGTCCCATCAGCATCAAAATCGTTGTTGATTTGCCGGCACCATTTGGGCCCAATAACCCAAAAACCTCACCACGTTCAATTTCCAACGACAACGAATCAACAGCTGTAAATGATCCGTATTTTTTGGTTAGTCCGGCTATTTCAATAATAGGACTATCCATAAATTACCTCCTCCCGTATTTCCGAAACAAAAACACAATTACACCTATTGTGGCAGCAATAATCAAAATACCCATCCAACCCCATAGCAAAGAAGTTTTGACCGAAAGCCGCATAGCCATTTTAGATATTGCTTCCGGAGTCTGAGCAGTCAGATTCACTACATAATCCCCGGGAATCGCCTTTTCGTATGCTTTCATTGTTGCAACAACTACGGCATTTTCACCAGCTTTTAAAAAAGATATGGTATCGGGTTTGAATTTCACTTCCCAGCCTTGTGGTTTTGATACGGTTACATGAATATTTTCCAAAAAGCTTGAACCTGTGTTTTTTACCAATAAATCAACTTGCTTTTCATTGCCGGCAGTTATGCTGCTGCTTAATAATCCGGTAGGGGTGGTCAACTCCAAAGAAAAACGACCTGTTATTTCAACCTCCAGGTCCAGATGTGCATGTGTTGTACCCGTGGTTGCTTCCACAGGAATAGAATATTTACCGGCGGTAACTGCGTGCGGGGGCTTAATCTCAATGGATATGTCTTTGGACTGATTGGGATCAATTTCAACAGAAGTTGCTTGCTGATAATTTGGCTTAAAAACAACCTCCCATCCGGGTGCAACATTAGTACTCAATGCAAAGAGCTGTTTTTCACCTGTTTGGTTTTTCAAATGTGCTCTGTAAGTGAAATTGGAAGAAGCTGTACCTTGCATGCTTGCCTGATCAACAGTAAACTCAGACTCCATGGTGCCTTTCTGAGTTACATTGACTGTCAAAGGCAGAACAGCTAATCCTCCCGCTTCTACATTGAAAGTGTAATTTCCTTTATTCACGGCATAAGGAACATTCACTTGCAAAGTAATTGTTTTAGTCTGTCCCGGCAAAACGGCAATTTGACTGATAGTCCAATTATTGGCTACAAACTTATATTCCCAATTCCGGGGAAAATTAGTTAAATAAAGATCGCAGGTCTTTATCAAACTATCCTTGTTGATTACTTCTACCGAATAATTAAGCGACTCACCCGGAGGAACGGAAATTTTGGTGAAAGCGCTGTATAGTTGTATAGACACAGCTGATACAGCATGCAAACACCAAAACATCAAACCTGCAACCATAAAAACGGTTCTTTTAAAACTTAACTGAGCTGTTTTCATAGAATCCTTTTTTAAATAAAACAATGAATTTTTAGTGTCAGTCAAAATTAATTTTCAGGAAAAAAACAAGCAAAAAAAACAGCCATAATCTGGCATTTTTTAATCATATTTTACTTTTTTTAACTTGATTGCCCTGTCTGCAGTAAGTACCAACACTAACCAGGGTAAAAAAGTCATCCCAATATCCAGCCAGCAGCAGTCTGCATCCAGGCAAACGGCATAATAACAGTGTCTGGTTAATCTGCAAAAAACTTTTCAATTGGCAAAAGTTCACTGCCTTTTACGCAAGACTGAAAAGATTCAATTTATGCTTTATAATTTCAAAGAGTTGCGGATAAATACCGGTTTCCGAAATCAGGAAATCAGTTACAATACCTCTTGATAATATTGTAGGCACCGTGGATGCCAAGCTCGCCGGCGCGGCTTAGGTCAACTGCCCCCCCCTCAATGTCATCCAGAAAAATTTTGGTAAGCCCCCGGTTAAAATAAGCTTCGGCAAATTCGGGTTCAA
>CAZVAD010000167.1:0-4499 GCA_964624645.1 uncultured Mariniphaga sp. | reverse complement strand
TTTAAAACAAATAATTCCCTTCCTGCACCAGAAAATCACCGCGGTGGTCTTGCAGAATATCCATGCACTTTTGAAAATCGGTCGGGCGGATGACAATCACCGCCGTGTCTTCGCTGTTTGAAAATGCGTACATGTATTCAATAAATACATCGTCCTGATTCAGCAGATTGAGCATTTTTGCCAGCCCACCGGGACGGTTCGGCGTTTTTATGAGAATTACATCGTTGAGCTGAACGGCAAATTTGTGCTTTTTCAGGATTTCCTGTGTCCGCCCGGGGTCTGACACGATGATGCGCAGAATCCCGAAATCGGAAGTATCAGCTATTGTGAACGCCGACATGTTGATGCCGGCATTTCCGAGAATTTCGGTTACTTCCTTTAGTCTTCCCGACTTGTTTTCCAAAAATACAGAAACTTGTTTTACTATCATCACTTTCAGATTTTACGATTGTCAATAACGCGTCTGGCTTTGCCCGCTGTCCGCTCAATGGTTTTGGGCTCAACCAGCTTCACCTCTACTGAAACACCCAATGTGCTCTGGATGTTTGCTGTAATTTTTCTGCGGAGTCTCTCCAGCTCCCGGATTTCGTCGGAAAAGAACTGCTCCTGAACTTCCACAAGGAGTTTCAGTACGTCCAGAGAGCCGTCGCGCTCCACAATGAGCAGGTAGTGCGGCTCGGTTTCGCTCATTTCGAGAAGTACATTTTCAATCTGAGAAGGGAAAACATTCACTCCGCGAATGATCAGCATGTCATCGGTTCTTCCGGTGCATTTATCCATTCTCACCAGCGTACGCCCGCAGGTGCACTTTTCATAATTCAGGCGTGTGAGATCGTGCGTGCGGTATCTGAGAACGGGGATGCCCTCCTTGGTTATTGTGGAAAATACCAGTTCGCCCAACTCGCCTGCCGGCAGCGGTTCCAGGGTATCCGGGTCAATGATTTCAGGGACAAAGTGATCTTCGTTGATGTGAAGTCCTTTCTGATGGCTGCATTCACACGAAACGCCGGGACCGACAATTTCACTGAGTCCGTAAATATCAAGCGCTTTCAGTTTCAGTTTTGCTTCAATCTCCCTGCGCATGTTTTCACTCCACGGCTCGGCGCCAAAAATACCCACCCGGAGGTTGAGCGATTCCGGCTCAACTTGCATTTCTCTCATAATTTCAGAAAGATACAAGGCATAGGAAGGCGTGCAGGCAATAACCGATGTGCCGAAATCCTGCATCAGCTGAATTTGCTTTTTGGTATTTCCGCCCGAAATGGGAATTACTGTTGCCCCCAGATTTTCCGTGCCGTAGTGCAGCCCGAGTCCCCCGGTGAAAAGCCCGTAGCCGTAAGCCACCTGCACAATATCATTTTTGTGGACGCCGGCCATGCAAAGTGCGCGGGTAACCACTTCCGACCACATTTGCAGGTCATTCCGCGTATAGCCGACCACCGTGGACTTGCCGGTGGTGCCGGAGCTGGCGTGAACCCTCACAATCTCACTCATGGGAACCGTGAACATATCAAACGGGTAGTTGTCGCGCAAATCCGTCTTGTTGGTAAAGGGGAGTTTGCTCAGGTCTTCCACCGACCGGATATCGGCGGGAACCAGTCCCTTTTCCTGCATTTTTGCCCTGTAACTGGGGATGTTGTGGTATATCCGGCGGACGGTCTGTATCAACCGTTCGCTTTGCAGGGCAGCCATTTCCTCACGGGGCGCACATTCAATTTTTTCGTTCCAAATCATTCGATCCAAAAATAAGTTTCTGTATAATAACAGCCTGGTTTTTTTAAACAGCAAACAAAAGTAAAAGGAAATATGAGAAACCTTTTAGCCGCCGCAATTTATTTAAGCTATTTATAAAATTTGTAACGTCTGTTACAATTTATAGGTATATATTACATATTTTTGAAAAAATCAATTTAGCAATTAACTATGATTAAAAAATACCTGCCGCCCAGGAAATGGAAAATCCCCGTTCTGTTTGTCTCGGCAATTTTTATTGGCCTTGCAATTTTCACAATCTATATCTCGAAAGCACATTCTTATCTTTCCGATAATCCGGAGACCTGCACCAACTGCCACATCATGGCGCCGCAATATGCAACCTGGGGACACAGTTCGCACCGCGAATGGACAAACTGCAACGATTGCCACGTGCCGCACAACAATATTTTCAATCACTATTTTTTTAAGGCTAAGGATGGTTTGCGCCATGCCACCGTGTTTACGCTCAGAAATGAACCTCAGGTGATTTTTATCAAAGAGGAGGGGTCAAAAGCAGTGCACCGGAATTGTATCCGTTGCCATTCTGATCTACTGATTGACCCGAAGCTGAGCGCATGGGTTGACGGACACGATGCACACCGCACAGATCGCAAATGCTGGGAGTGTCACCGCGAAGTGCCGCATGGCAGGGTAAACAGTCTTTCGAGTGTTCCCGATGCACGGGTTCCGCTTCCCCAAAATCCGGTTCCCGGATGGTTGAGAAATTATTTGAAAAACTAAAAATAAATAACAAATGAGCAGTAATTTAAAAATAACCGAAAAGCGCCCCTGGCTGGCCTGGGTTCTGTTTTTTGCCACCATTGTTGTGGTATTTCTTTTGGGCCTTTTGGCCTCATCCATTGTTGAACGACGCATGGAAGCAACGTTTGTCAATGTTCCGAAAGCCGAAATTCAGGAGTTTGAACCGCGGAACGAAGTCTGGGGACAAAATTATCCGCGCCAGTTTCAGTCCTATTACGGCACTGCCGACACCACCTTCCGGAGCAAGCATGGCGGTAGCGCCACGGTGGATATGCTGGAAGAGATTCCGGAAATGGTCGTATTGTGGGCAGGCTACGCTTTTTCGCGCGACTATAAGCAGGGACGCGGACATTACTATGCCATCAACGATGTGAATAAATCGTTGCGCACCGGAGGCCCTAAAAAACCGGATGAAGGATTGCAGCCGTCCACCTGCTGGACATGCAAGAGCCCCGATGTGCCCCGCATGATGAAGGAGGAAGGGGTTGCCGCTTTCTATACGGGATCATGGGCAAGGCTTGGGCCTGAAATTGTGAATCCCATCGGCTGTGCCGACTGCCACGACGAAACAACCATGAATCTGCGCATTTCACGTCCGGCGCTGGCGGAAGCTTTTGACCGCCGGGGAAAGGACATCACCAAAGCGAGCTATCAGGAGATGAGAAGTCTGGTTTGTGCACAGTGCCATGTGGAATACTACTTTAACAAAAAGGTGGTGGAAGGCGCCAACTACCTCACTTTCCCGTGGGATAACGGCTTCACCGCCGAAGCTATGGAGGAGTATTATGACAATATTGAGTTCAGCGACTGGACACATGCTGTGAGTAAGGCGCCCATGCTGAAAGCACAACATCCCGATTATGAGGTGTATATGACCGGAGTTCATGCCAGGCGCGGCGTTGCGTGTGCCGATTGCCACATGCCCTACATGAGCGAAGGCGGACAAAAATTCACGGACCACAAAATGCAGTCGCCCCTGAATAATATTGCCAATTCCTGCCAGGTCTGCCACCGTGAGGAAGCTACACGACTTGTTCAGGATGTGTATGAACGCCAGGATAAAATACTGGAAAGCCGCCACGATCTGGAAAAACAGATAGTCCGGGCACACGTGGAGGCCAAAAAAGCATGGGAGCTTGGAGCTACAGAGAATCAGATGAAGGATATCCTCATGGGCATCAGGCATGCCCAGTGGCGCTGGGATTATGTTGCAGCAAGTCATGGCGGTTCATTCCACTCGCCGGTGGAATCTGCCCGGACAGTTGCCAATGGAATAAGCATCGTTCAGGATACACGGATTCAACTGGCACGGCTGCTGGCTCAGTTAGGGCACAACGAACCGGTTCCCTATCCTGATCTTTCCACAAAAGCAAAAGCGCAGGAATTTATCGGGCTTGATATGAAATCCCTGAGAGCAGAGAAGCAGGAATTCATTGAAACCGTGCTGCCCAAGTGGGTGGAAGAAGCCGAAAAGAGGGAGGCTGCATGGCCTGTTTCCTTATCCAATTAATCTTTCAAAAAAGAGAAATGAATCAAAAAGTTTTTATATCCCTGCTTGCAGGGATACTTTTTTTTCTGCCGAAGGCTTTCGGGCAGTTCTCGCTTAGCGGAGAATTCAGGCCACGGACGGAATTCAGCAGAGGCTATAAATCCCTTGCTTCCGATAATCAGAAAATGTCGGTGGCAACAAGTCAGCGTACCCGGCTGAATGCGCTGTTTGCCACCGAACCGGTTCAGGCAAAATTGTCGCTGCAGGATGTGCGCTACTGGGGCAGTCAGCCACAGTCAGTAGCCAATGAAGACTATGCCGTTTCGATACACGAAGCGTGGGCGGAAGTCAAGCTGGCTGAAAACTTTTCGCTCAGGGCAGGCAGGCAGGAGTTGGTTTATGATGATCACCGGATTTTTGGCAATGTGGCATGGGTGCAGCAGGCGCGGTCGCATGACCTGGCGCTTTTTAAAATGGAAGGCGACGTGAAACT
>CAZVAD010000166.1:0-4511 GCA_964624645.1 uncultured Mariniphaga sp. | reverse complement strand
TCAAAATAAATTTCAATGAATCTTTCTAAAAAAATTCAATTTACACAAAGAATTGCATAAATTTGAAATAAAATTTCAAATCTTTAAAAATCAGGAAAAATGGTAAGAAAAATGAGTTTCAGAATTTTGTTATTTGCAGGGATTTTTGCTTTTGCAGCACAGACCTTCACGGGATGCAACCCTGCTCCAAAGAAAAAATTTATTGGGCTTCAGCTCTACTCTGTCCGTGACGACATGAAAAAAGATGTGAGCGCCACAGTAGCCAAAGTGGGTGAAATGGGCTACAGTTTTGTGGAAGCAGCCGGTTATGGCAACGGGCAATTCTACGGAATGTCGCCGGAAGATTTCAAAGCACTGTGCGAAGCCAACGGCTTGCAAATGCTTGGTTCACACGCCGGACAAAGCATTCCGGATTCAGGAAGCTGGGATGCGCAGCTTGCCTGGTGGGATGAAGCCATTGAAGCGCATGCTGCCGCCGGCGTGAAATGGATTGTTCAGCCCTCCATGGCGCGCAACGCCTACGAAAGTTTGGAAGGAATCAAAAGGTATTGCGAATACTTCAATCAGGTGGGCGAAAAATGCAACGCCAAAGGAATCCGGTTTGGCTATCACAACCACGCCAACGAGTTCAAAACCGAATTTGAAGGCAAGCCGCTCTACGACTGGATGCTTGAACTGACCGACCCGGCAAAGGTGATGTTTCAGCTTGACCTCTACTGGATTGTTGTGGGCGGCAAAGACCCGCTGGATTATTTCGACCGCTATCCGGGCAGATTTGAAGTCTGGCACATCAAGGACAAGGAAGAACTTGGCGCCAGCGGCATGATGGATTTTGAAAGTATCTTTGCCGCACGTGAAAAATCAGGTGCAAAATACGGAGTAGTGGAAGTTGAACAGTACAATTTTGAGCCTGCCGAAAGCTGTCAAAAAAGTTTTGATTTCCTGAACGAAGCGGACTATGTGGACTTTTAAATGACATTTGCACAACTGTGCATAAACCCGTGGTGCGAAAGTCGCCACGGGTTTTTTATTCCCGTTTTCCGATCTCCCGTAAAATCAGAACAGGTATTTTACCGTAAGGGCAAAATCAAAAACCCGGACATCAAAGCCGTCTCTTCCAAAAACATCAAAGAACGGTTTCATTTCCAGTCCGACTGCTACCGGCGCTTCATAAAAAATGTACTCCACGCCGATCAATCCATCAAGGCCGGCCAGAAAGGCTGATTTTGACTGTGTTTTATGTAAATTTCCTTCGCTGACAGATTCGTTCCATGTTTCAACCCCGGCATGAAGCCCGCCGCCATAGAAAAACACCAGCTGTTCGGAAAAAGAGAACAAGTCGTACTGATAAAATTCGGTGAGCGCATGTGCCTGAACTCCACGGTCTCTGAACGACAGCAATGCCCTGAGCGAATGTTTGTCGCCGGTGTAATAACGGTATTCCAATCCCGGCGTAATCCATGCAGCCCTTAAACCCAGCGCTTGTCCGTAGCCCTGTGCGCGGGCGCCGGCAATTATCAGAATAAAAGCTGCTGCAATCAAAATTCTTTTCATAATTAAAATTCTCCTTTTTTACTCTTTCTCCCCCGGAAAACAAGTTTTAGATTGATTTCAAACTGCTTAAGCGCCGCTAAAATCAACATTTTCAAACAAAATCGACGGAGCAAGCCAAACCGAATTGGGATTGATGTCATTCCCGATTTCTCCCAGATTCAGCCATAAATCCTTCATATTTCCGGTGATATTCATTTCGGAAACCGGTTGAGTCAGCTTTCCGTTTTCAATCAGAAAACCCTCCACGCCATAGGAAAAATCACCGGTGGAACCGTTGCTGTTCCCACCGTTGAAACCGGTGACCAGAATTCCCCTTCCCAAAGCAGCAACCAGTTCTTCAAGATTTTTGTTTCCCGGGGCAAACACAAGATTGGAATAATTGCCGCCGGTCGGCGCCATTTCCAGCTTTTTACCATAATACGTATCAATAAAATAGTTTTTCAAAGCGCCGTTTTCAAATACCGGACGCTTCGCGGAAGCAAGCCCCTCATTGTCAAACAATCTGCTGCCCCGTCCCGATACGATAAAAGGATCATCGGTAACGGTCAGCTTATCGGAAAAAACTTTTTCGCCAAGTTTATCTACCAGAAATGAATTTTTCTGCTGAATGGAGGCGCCACGCAATGCCGAAATCACCGGACTGAACAGCCGGGCTACCACCCTGTTTTCCACAATCATGGCCATTTTGCCGGAAGCAATTTTCTTCTGTCCGATTTTCCTCAGCGCCAGCTCCAGCGCTTTTTCACCAATTCCTGTTTTTTTCAGTTCGGAATAAAATACAGCATTTTCAGACCAGCCTGCCAAAGGCCGCGCATCGCCACCCTTCACCGAAACCTGTGCAGTTAATCCATAGTACGAATTGGCGGTATCGCCTTCAAAACCGTTGCTGGTAACCATCACCCGCTCACTCAGACCATCATAAAAACCAGTTGTAACGGAAATAATCCGCTCGTCTTTTCCCAGCGCTTCTTTTTCCGCCTGAAATGCAAGGTCAATTTTCTGCTGCGGCTTGTTTTTCTCAAAACCGGCATCCAATGTTTTCAGGTCGGCTCCCCCACCCTTATAATAAAGCTCCGGTTCGGGAAGCTTCCGGAACTCATCCTCCGAAAGATAGCGCGTGCCGGCAATGGCTTCTTTTATAAAAGCCGCCAATTCCTCTTTTTTCAGCCGGTTGGTGGAATGGGCCGAAAACTTATCGTCAACATACAGTCTGATGGAAAGGTTACTCTGAATCGCCTGCTCCAGTGTGTCAATTTTTTCATCGCGCACATCAACGCTGCTGCTTTTGCTGTTTGAAATGGTGATTGCTGCCTGTTGTGCCCCGTTTTCAAGGGCATGGTTCATTGCCCAGCGGGCAAGATCATATTTTTCCTGTTTTGTCATTTTCAAAACTTTTTAATCGAACATAAATCAGATGGTTCCGCCCACGGTCAGTTTTTTCACCAGCACGGTGGGCAGGCCGCAGGTGACCGGAACCGACTGTCCGTCCTTTCCGCAGGTCCATGTGCCGTTGTCAATCCTGTAATCGTCTGCAACCATGGTGATATCTGCCAGCGCCTGCGGGCCGTTGCCGATGATGTTAATATCCTTCACCGGTTTTGTCAGCTTCCCTTTTTCAATCAGGTAGCCCGATTTCACAAAAAAGGTAAAATCGCCCGCACCGATTTTCACTTCGCCATTGCTGAAATTATCCACATAAACGCCGTAATCCACACTTTCAATAATTTCTTGACGCGTGTGCGGCCCGGGTTCCATATAGGTTGCCCGCATTCTCGGCAGCGGAATGTAACGGAATGATTCGCGCCGTCCGTTTCCGGTAGGTTCAACCCCATACGACCGCGCACTGATGCGGTCGTGGATATAGCTGTTCAGCACACCATCTTTCACCAGGTAGGTTTTCTGCACGTCATTGCCTTCATCGTCCACATTTATAGAGCCGCGGTTGTTTTCCAGCGTTCCGTCATCAATGATGTTCACAAAACTTTCCGCCACTTTTTCACCCATTTTATCGCTAAAAATGGAAGTCCCTTTCCGGTTGAAATCCGCTTCAAAGGTGTGCCCGATGGCTTCGTGCAGCAGGATTCCCGAACCGCCGGCGCCCATCACCACAGGCATCTCACCGGCACGCGGGCGAGTGGCTTCAAACAGCAGGCTTGTTTTCTCAACCACCTCATTTGCAAGGTCATCCACCAAATCATCGGAAAGCCATTCAAAACCGTTCCGGAATGAGCGGGCAACATAGGAGTTTTCAATCTTCCCATCCTTTTGCATGATGCACACCGCACCAAAATTAACCATCGGACGGTAGTCCCAGGTCAGCCTGCCTTCCGAATTGTAAAAAAGCACATAAGCGCTTTCATCCGACAGGAAAGCATTGACTTTTATCACTTTGCTGTCCAATGAAAAAATGGCATCGTTGATTTTCTGCACATAAGGCACTTTATCCTTCACCGAAACATCTTCCCACTTTCGGAGGATAGGGTAAAAATCTGCCGGCACTTTCTCGGCAATGCCTGCATGAGAATATCCATTCCCGCCGTCGGCAATGTTTGCAGCCAGTTTTGCCGCACTGAGCATCGCCTCCTGCGTCACGGTCTCCGAATAGGCAAAACCGGTCTGGTCGCCTTTCAGCACCCGGATTCCAACGCCAAAAGAAACGTTTGAAACCGCCCGGTTCACCTTGTTGTCTTCAAGGGCAAGGCTGTTCACTTTTTTATGCTCAAAAAAAAGGTCGGCATAATCGCCGCCTTTGTACATTGCCTCAGCAATCACTTTTTGAAGCATTCCGGCGGTAACTTCAAAATGATCCAGATAATTTTTCACGTTTTCAGAAATTTGAATAGGGTTGCACGACTGCATGAACGGAGGCAAGATTATGCTCCCTGCAACAGTCGTCCCGGTGGTTTTAATAAAATTTCGTCTGTTTGTCATCATTCCCTGGTAGAGTATAATGCTGC
>CAZVAD010000165.1:0-4565 GCA_964624645.1 uncultured Mariniphaga sp. | reverse complement strand
GTTTTAATAAAATTTCGTCTGTTTGTCATCATTCCCTGGTAGAGTATAATGCTGCGAAATTATAAAATAACTGCACAAAAACAGCCAACTAACAGGCAAACAGGGAAAGAATTAAAGCTTTGAAAAAGAGGTGCAAAATTGCAGATTGGCAGATTTGAGAATTCATAGTTTTGCAGGAATATTTATTTCAGCAGCAACATAACATATAATTAAAAATGACATTATTTGTAGCTACACCCTCTCTTTTACTATTAAAAACCTAAATAAAAGATATTATTTTTAATAACACCCTGTTTTCTTACAGCATAAAATAAAAAATAGTCTATTTTTACTGAAAATTTGAAATTATGTCACAATTCAGATTAAAAGCATTGGAAGAGGTGCTCAACCGGAAACCGGAACCGTTTGTGCGGGAGGAAACTCTGGCGTCAGGTTTTTTCCGGAAGCTGGTTTTTGATCGCCCGAAGATGAAACAGTATCTTTCAAAGGAAGCGTTCAGCGCAGTGATGGATGCCATTGAAAACGGAACCACCATTGACCGGAAAATGGCCGACCAGATTGCACAGGGCATGAAAACCTGGGCGCTTGAAAACGGAGCCACCCACTACACCCACTGGTTTCATCCGCTGACCGACACCACCGCCGAAAAACACGATGCCTTCATTGAGCACGATGCGCGGGGAGGCGTCCTTGAAGTGTTTTCGGGGAAACTGCTGGCACAGCAGGAACCCGATGCGTCTTCCTTTCCAAGCGGGGGAATCCGCCAAACTTTTGAAGCGCGGGGATATACCGCATGGGACCCCTCATCGCCGGCATTCATCAGCGAAACCACCCTGACCATCCCCACGGTGTTCATCTCCTACACCGGCGATGCGCTTGACTACAAAACGCCGCTCCTGCGCGCGCTGAATGTGATTGACAAAGCGGCAACCGAGGTATGTCGCTTTTTTGACAAAAACATCACTTCCGTGCGTGCCAACTTAGGCTGGGAACAGGAATATTATCTGGTTGATGAGGCGCTGTTCATGGCGCGCCCCGACCTGGTGCTCACCGGACGTACACTGATGGGACATGCTTCGTCAAAGGATCAGCAGTTGGGCGACCACTATTTTTCCTCGATTCCCACCCGCGTCAACCGGTTTATGCAGGACGTGGAGAATGAAGCCTACAAACTGGGGATTCCGGTGAAAACACACCACAACGAAGTGGCGCCGAACCAGTTTGAACTGGCGCCCATTTATGAAGAAGCCAATCTGGCAAACGACCACAACCAGCTGCTGATGGATATTATGCAGAAAATTGCAAGACGGCATAAATTCCGCATTTTGTATCACGAAAAACCGTTTGCCGGAATCAACGGCTCCGGAAAGCACAACAACTGGTCGCTGATGACCAACACGGGCATAAATCTTTACTCTCCCGGAAAAAACCCAAAATCAAACCTGCTTTTCCTGACATTTGTAATCAACACCCTGAAAGCGGTTTACGACAATCAGGATTTGCTGCGCGCCAGCATATACAATGCCGCCAATCAGCACCGTCTTGGCGTTCATGAAGCACCGCCATCCATCATTTCCGTGTTTTTAGGAAGCGAAGTATCAAGAATGCTTGACCTGATGGAGGAATCTGTGGTGGACCGGAAAATGACACCCGACGAAAAAACGGCGCTCAAGCTGAATATCGGGCGCATACCGGAGATTATCCGCGACAATACGGACCGAAACCGCACTTCGCCTTTTGCCTTCACCGGAAACCGTTTCGAGTTCCGCGCCATCGGCGCTTCGGCAAACTGTGCATCGGCGCTGATTGCGCTCAACACAGCCGTTGCCGCCCAGCTCATCGACTTTAAATCCAAAGTGGACGAACTGGCTGAAAGCGGCATCAAAAAGGATGAAGCCATCTTTCAGGTGCTGAAAGAGCTGATTATCGCATCGAAACCTGTCCGGTTCAGCGGTGACGGTTACAGCGCCGAATGGGTCAAAGAGGCAAAAAAGCGCGGGCTGACCAATATAAACAACGTTCCCGAAGCACTGGCTGCCTACCGCCACCCCAAAGTGGCTGAAATGTTTGACAAACTCGGTGTTCTGAACGAGCAGGAGCTGAACGGCAGAATTGAGGTGGAGTATGAAAAATTCATTATGAAGGTTCAGATTGAAGCGCGCGTATTAGGCGATCTGGTCATCAACCACATTATTCCCACAGCTATTGATTATCAGACCTCTCTGCTCAAAAATATAAAAAACATGAAAAAGGTTTTTCCGGCAGATGAGTTTGAGCAGCTTGCAAAAACCAGAATGGATTTGGTTCGGGAGATCGAAAGCCACATTTCGGCCATAAAAACCCGGCGGGAAGAGATGATTGATGCACGGAAAAAAGCAAACATCATCCCGAAGGCTGTGGACAAAGCCAAAGCTTACGACAAAACCGTATTGCCTTTCCTTCAGGAAATACGCTACCACGTGGACAAGCTGGAACTGATTGTGGACAACGAACTCTGGCCGCTGCCAAAATACAGGGAATTGCTTTTTGTGCGGTGATTATCCCGGGTTATTTCTCTTTTTTCCGGTTTTTATACTTAAAATCTTTTAAAGGCGTTATTTTTACGGTCTATAAAAACTTATTATACTTGTTTGATAAGCACGGATAGGAATGGGCAAATACATAAAATTAATAACTACTTTCATAATTTTTTCATTTCTGGTATCCTGCGGAGCCGGAAAAGTGGGCAGGGATGCCATTATCGCACACCAGATCGGCGAATACTACAAAGCCATTGAAAGATACCGTAAGGCAACCCGCAAGGAAAAGGACCGGATAAAACGCAGGGACTATGCCTATGCAACCGGTGAATGCTACGAGCGCATCGGCGATTACGAAAGGGCTGCGCTCTACTACCGGAACGCCATCCGCAGGGGACATGATGATCCGCAGGCGTTGCTGAATCTGGCAGAGATGCTTCGTTCGTCCCAGGATTATGAAGGAGCCGTTGAAACCTACCGCCAGTATCTCGAACTGGTTCCCGGTGATCCAAGGGCGCAGGCCGGCCTTGAAGCCATCCGCAAAACACAGGAATGGGTTGCCAACCCAACCCGGCATATCATCAATCCGATCAAAGAAATCAACTCTAGGGAAAGCGACTATGCGCCCGTTTTTGTGGGTGGCCGCGACAATGAGATCATTTTCACCTCCACCCGGAAAGCGGCGACAGGCAAAAAGAAGAGCATGATCACCGGAGAGAAATTTGCCGACCTATTCCGGGCGACATACAGCGTGCAGCGCCAGAAATGGGAACAACCCAAATTGCTTGATGAAAATCTGATCATCAACACCGGCGATGAAGATGGCGCAGCAACCATCTCTGCCACAGGCGACCAGATGATTTTCACCCGAAGCCGCTACGACAAGACAAAATCATTGGGAACAGAGCTTTACTCCACTTCACAATCCCGGAGCACCTGGTCTGAGCCCATCAAAGTCCAGGTTGTGGGCGACAGCCTGGTTGCAGCGCATCCTTCGCTGAGCCACGACGGGTCGGTGCTCTATTTCGTATCGGACATGCCGGGCGGTTATGGCGGAAAAGATATCTGGAAAGCAGAAAAAAGCGGCGGAACATTTTCAAATCCAGTAAATCTGGGCCCCGAGATCAACACTCCGGGAGATGAAATTTTTCCGTTTATCCGCGATAACGGCGAGCTCTATTTTTCATCCAACTACCATCTGGGAATGGGCGGTTATGATCTGTTCCGGGCGGTGCAGGACGAAAACAACAACTGGAAAGTCGAAAATATGGGCTATCCGATGAACTCACCGTTTGATGATTTCGGGATTGCCTATGTGGAGGGCGAAGACAAGGGGATGTTCACTTCCAACCGCAAAGGTTCCCGCGGAGACGACATTTACGAATTTGTGGTTCCGCCCAAAATTTACAAAGTGCAGGGCGAAGTGTTCGACAAGGAAAACGGAACCCACATTGACGGGGCAAACATACGGATCATCGGCACCGATGGCACAAGCATGCGCCTGCGCGCCCAGAACGGAAAGTTTCAGATGACTCTGAAACCCGAAACCGAATACATTTTTGCCGCTTTCAAAGACGGCTACCTGCGCGACAAGGCTGCCGCATCCACCATCGGGCTTGAAGACAGCAAAGATTTCAGGTTTGAGCTCTACCTCACACCATTCGGGGCGCCGGTGAATATCGAAAACATCAATTACGAATTCGGAAGCTGGGAGCTGCTCCCCGAGTCGGAAAGCTCACTCGACAGCCTGATTGCCACCCTGCGCTACAATCCGACCATCACCATTGAAATCATGTCGCACACCGACCATGTGGGCAGCGATCAGTTCAACTTTGAACTTTCACAAAAACGCGCACAAAGCGTGGTGGACTATCTGATTGAAAAGGGAATCAGCCCGCAGCGGCTGGTAGCCAAAGGCTATGGCGAAACCTGGCCAAAAACGGTTACCCGGGAGCTGGCACGGAAACATGATTTCCTCAAACGCGGCGATGAACTCACCGAGGCGTACATCCTGAAACTGACGCCCGAAGAACAGGCCATTGCCCA
>CAZVAD010000164.1:0-4570 GCA_964624645.1 uncultured Mariniphaga sp. | reverse complement strand
GCGGGTGCAAATATAATTAAAATTCATCATCCAGAAATTAAACAATGGTAAAGTTTTTGCGGCTGTTACATTTTGTAAATGTTCTGCGACTTGTTAAAGTTCTTTTTATGCGTTTATTGCCGGAATATTTGGAAAATGTATGAAAAATTAAGAATTTTAACTTGTAAATGTTAATTATTATCTATCTTTAGCCCTCCCAAAAAGAAGGCTGATTTTATTGTAAGAAACAAAAAAATAAATGAACAATGGAAATTAAAAAGACACCAAAAGCAGACCTTGAGAATAAGAGGAATATCCTGCTGACTTTGGGTTTAATTATAGCCTTAGGCGCAATTTTTGCAGCCTTTGAATATAAAACCCATTCAAGAAAGGCAGATTCCTTAGGGCAGGTGCAAGCTGTAGATGTGGAAGATGAAATCATTCCCATTACCCGCGAACAGGAAAACCAACCACCACCACCACCACCGCCGCCACAGGTTGTTGAGGTGTTGAACATTGTGGATGACGATGTGGAAATTAAAGATGATTTGTTTATTGACACCGAGGCAACCAAGGACATGATTATTGATGTGGCTCCGGTTCTCTCAACAGCCGGTGTTGAAGAAGAGGAGGAAGAAGAGACCCAGGTATTTTTCATTGTGGAAGATATGCCTGAGTTCCCCGGTGGTGAAGCTGCCTTGAGGCAGTTCATCGCCAACGCCATCAAATATCCGGTAATTGCCCAGGAGAACGGAATTCAGGGCAGAGTCTATGTTACTTTTGTTGTAAATACTGACGGATCGATTGCCGATGCAAAAATTGCCCGGGGAGTTGACCCGTCATTGGATAAAGAGGCTTTGCGGGTAGTGAATACCCTCCCGAAATGGAAACCCGGCATGCAGCGTGGAAAGGCTGTTCGTGTTTCCTATACTGTTCCGATTAATTTTGTATTGCAATAGAAAAAAGAAAAAATATTTCTCAGACTCCTGATTTCCACTGGGAATCAGGAGTTTTTTATGGTAAAAATCCAAATCCCGCACACAATTAGCAGATAAAAGTATTGATATGATTGAAACTGCTCCGGAAACGGAAAAAGCTGTACTTGTTGGCTTGATATACAGTAATCAGAGCGAACGCCAGACTGTGGAATATCTTGATGAACTTGAGTTTCTTGCAGATACTGCAGGCGCAGTGGTTTTAAAGAAGTTCACCCAAAAACTTGATGTACCCAATGTATCCACTTTTGTTGGTCCGGGGAAACTGGATGAAATCGGCAGTTATATGAAAATGGTGGAAGCCGATACCGTAATCTTTGATGATGAACTCACGCCCACTCAACTGAGAAACATTGAGCGGCGGCTGGAGTGTAAGGTATTGGACCGCACCAATCTGATTCTTGATATTTTTGCACGGCGTGCAAAAACAGCTCATGCAAAAACACAGGTTGAGCTCGCTCAGTATCAGTATCTGCTTCCCCGGCTGACCAGAATGTGGACACACCTTGAACGGCAGCGCGGAGGAATCGGGATGCGCGGCCCCGGTGAAACACAAATTGAAACCGACAGAAGAATTATTCTTGATAAGATTTCCCGGCTCAAAAAACAGCTCATTAAAATTGACAAACAAAAAACCACCCAGCGTAAAAACCGTGGAAAGCTGGTACGGGTGGCTTTGGTAGGATATACCAATGTCGGCAAATCCACATTGATGAATTTGCTGTCAAAGTCAGATGTTTTTGCAGAAAACAAACTCTTTGCAACACTTGATACCACCGTGAGAAAAGTGGTTATTGAAAATCTTCCGTTTCTGATGGCCGATACCGTCGGGTTCATACGGAAATTACCCCACGACCTGGTTGAATCCTTCAAATCAACACTTGACGAAGTGCGCGAAGCAGATATTCTGCTGCATATTGTTGACATTTCCCATCCCGGTTTTGAAGAGCAGATTGATACAGTCAACAGCACGTTGAATGAAATTGAATCGGGAGACAAACCAATCGTTTACATCTTTAATAAAATTGATGCTTTTCAATTCGTTAAAAAAGATGAAGATGATTTGACGCCCAAAACCAAAGACAATTTCACCCTGGAAGAATGGAAAAGTTCATGGATGGGAAAAAGCAATAACCCGGCAGTATTTATTTCTGCCAGAGAAAATGAGAACATTGACGAATTGAAAGGAATCCTGTATGATAAAGTGAAAGTGATTCATGCACAACGTTTTCCATTCAACGATTTTCTTTACGATATCACCTGGGAAGAAGAATAATTTCCTGAATACAGCAACCTGCCCCACAGAAAATTACCGCCGGAACAACAATTCCGGTTAGTCTATTTTACTTCGCCTTCCCTGATCAGCCATTCGGCAATCTGCACTGCATTCAGCGCTGCGCCTTTTTTAATCTGATCTCCCACACACCAGAATGTGATTGTATTGGGATCAGTAATATCCTGCCGGATTCTGCCCACATACACATCATCTTTTCCTGAAACGAAAAGTGGCATCGGATACTGTTTTTCTGCCGGATTGTCGAGAACAATCAACCCCCCGGCTTTTTCAAAAGCAGATTTTACCTGCTCCACGCTGAGCGGTTGTTCTGTTTCAACCCAAATGGCTTCGGAGTGCGCCCGGGCAACCGGTATCCGCACACATGTGGCGCTGACTTCCGCGTCAGTGTGCATGATTTTTTTGGTTTCCCAGTTCATTTTCATCTCCTCTTTTGTGTAATCATTATCCAGAAAAACGTCAATTTGCGGGATAATATTCATCGCCAGCTGATACTGGAAAGTATTGATTGTGGGCTCCCTGCCTTCGACTACCTCTTTCGACTGCTGCTCCAGCTCTGCAATCCCTTCAGCGCCGGCGCCGCTGGCTGCCTGATAGGTGGCAACGCGCACTCTTTTTATCTTAGACAAATCGTTGATCGGCTTCAGGGAGACAACCATCTGGGTTGTGGAACAATTGGGATTGGCAATGATGTTCCTCGGCCTGTTTCTGGAATCCTCCGGATTCACTTCGGGAACCACCAGCGGAACATCATCATCATAGCGGAATGCGCTTGAATTGTCAATCATAATGGTTCCATGTTTTGTAATGGTTGCTGCAAACTCTTTGGACACTCCCGCACCGGCAGACGTGAAAGCAATAGCAATACCCTTGAAGTCATCGCCATGTTTCAATTCCTTGACCTTGAGCTTTTCTCCTCTGAATTCATATTCTTTGCCTGCGCTTCGTGATGAACCAAACAAAACCAATTCATCCATGGGAAAATTCCGCTGTTCAAGAATTTGAAGAAATTCCTGGCCAACGGCTCCGCTCACTCCTACAATTGCAACTTTCATTACTCTAACTTTTAAATTAAAATTTAATTCATTTATTTAGTGAAAAAAACTTTGTAAAATTACTATTTTGCAATGATTTGATACAAAATGGCCCGGATTATTCAAATATTATTAACAATTTTCTCTGCCTGTGCGCTATACCCGGTGAGCGCACAGGAAATCTGGCGCGAAAGCTTTTCTGTTCCCGAAAAAGGAATCTGGGGTAGCGAAGATGGAAAAATAGAGTCTGATTTTTCAGGAATTTCCTCATGGAGTCTGATTTACAGGGAGTCAGAACTGAATCTGGAAAATGCCGGCGATTATGCAAAAACGGTTTCCACATCGGGCGGGCGATTTGAAGTGTGCGACATTGACGGGGAAGTCATCTGGATTTCCGAATGGATTGATATTTCCGGTTCTGACAAAATTGACATTGAATTGACAGCAGCCGAAACCGGAAGCGGAGCAAACACGGCAACCAAATACCTGAAAGCCTTTTACAGAATTGATGACAGCGAAGAGATTCCATTTGCTGAAAATAGTGAAAACTCTGGCGATTGGGGGTCTGTGCAGGCTGCTTCAAAAGGGCTTACAGGAAACTCACTGCAAATCATCTGCTATATATCCAACCATTATGCTGCGGATAAAGTTATTCTTGATGAAGTGGTGGTTTCTGTGGAAGAAAAGTATTTCCCGCCCGCAATGCGGGGTGAGCTGCTGCTCAGCGAAGTCCTTTTCAATCCCTATCCGGGTGGTGAAGATTATGTGGAAATTTACAACAATTCTAACCGGGAAATTCCCCTGGGAAAGCTGTTTCTGGCAACCCGCAATAAGAATCTGGAATTGACCCAGATCAACAGTCTGGCCGGGAAAAAATACCTGATTTCACCCAAAAGCTACGTAGCGGTTACAAAAGATACCAGCGCTGTTTTTTCTTTTTATCGGATCCGCTGCAGCGATTGCTTTCAGCAGGTTGCAAAAATGACACCTTATAATAATACCGATGATTATGTGGTTCTGCTGAATGAAAATCTTGAAATTTTAGATGAACTGCACTATACCGAAAAGATGCACACTCCGTTTTTAGCCAACAAAAAAGGCGTTGCTTTGGAGCGGATTTCTTTTTCTGCACCGGCAAATGCCGCCGGAAACTGGCATTCCGCAGCAGAAGATGCAGGGTATGGCACCCCGGGATATGAAAATTCACAGAAAGAAACAGATTTGCAGAACAGACCGGTGGTTACCTTTGAGCCGGATTCTTTTTCACC
>CAZVAD010000163.1:0-4793 GCA_964624645.1 uncultured Mariniphaga sp. | reverse complement strand
TTTAAAGCTTCATTTCCCATCCCTTTTCATATTTGCGCGACCACAGTTTCTGCGCATTTTTGTCGCCGACAATGTGTCCGTTCTCCGGGTTGATTTCCAGCGAATGCCCCACCCGTTGTGCAATATTGCCCAACTGCACGAGCACGGTACTTTTATGCCCTGAGTCAATATCAGACACCAGCGGTTCGCCCGAGCGGATATTGTTAAACATGTTGCGGATATGCAGCGAATCCAGATGACTCGACGGATTGGCCCTGTCGCGCGGGTCAATTTCCCTTGAACTTTTCACCTCTTTTACAACATTGTTTTTCAGGTCGAAAACGGTATATTCATCACCGCCCGGGATGAAGAGGCTGCCTTCTTCTCCATAAAACACAACCCCGACCGAAGTTCCCTCTATCGGTTTCCCGTTGCAGCTTCTGCCTTCCCAGGTCATGGAGACCCCCTCTTTGAAATCGAGGTTTATCACCTGGGTATCCGGGGTTTCCCAATCGTCATTATAGCGGAAACGCCCACCGTTGGAACTGACTTTCACGGGATAATCCACTCCAAATCCCCAGCGGAGAAGGTCAATCATATGCGTGCCGTTGTTGAGCGCTTCACCAGTTCCCCAATGCCAGAACCAGTGCCAGTTGTAGTGAATGATATTGTCTTTGTAGTCCACTCTCGGCGCCGGCCCCTGCCAGAGGTCCCAGTCAAGCCAATCCGGAACGGCAGTTTTTTGGCCTACGCCAATCGGCCCGCGATTATTGGTGTACCAGCTTTTTCCAAAATAGGGTCTTCCGATGATGCCGTTTTTCAGCTCTTCAATTCCTTTGACAACATTCGGATAGGAGCGCCGCTGGTTTCCCATCTGAATTGATTTGTTGTACCTTTTTGTGGCTTCAATCAGGATTTCACCCTCCCGCGGACTGTGGCTGCATGGTTTTTCCAGATAGACATGCTTTCCGGCCTGCATGGCTATCAGCGCCGCCGGAGCATGCCAGTGATCGGGAGCCGCCACCACAAGGATGTCCACATCTTTGCTTTCCAGCGATTTTCTGAAATCCACAAAACCTGCCGGTTTTTTGTCCTGCACTTTTTCAACACCTGCAATGCACTTCTCCGTTGCCCGTGAATCCACATCACAAACATGGATCACCTCGCAATTTTCCTGAAAAGCAAAGTTTTTTGCCAGTGCATTCCCGCGTGAATTCACACCCATCACCGAAACCCGGAGCATGTTGTTGGCGCCAAAAATCCTTTTGTAGGATGATGCACTGAATCCGGGGAGAGCCCCGCCGATTACCAATCCGGCAGATACACCGGCTGACTTTTTGATAAAGTCTCTTCTTGTTTCACTACTTTTACTCATAATCGAAGTTTTATAATTATTTATCGTTATCTGTTCCGTTCATGTTTTGCCCGTTAAAGTTGAGGTAAAAGTCAACGTTTTCGCGAATAATGACATCCAGGGGGATATACTGAATTTTATCCGGCGCTTTTCCGTACAGAAAAAACTCAAACAGCGTTTTAACTGCCCTCTTTCCCTGTTGAACAGGGCTTTGGGAAATAATGTAATCGATACCGCCGTTTTTCAAATGCGCAATATTTTCTGCCACCAGATCAAAACCGACCAGGCGGATATCCAAATTATTTTCCAGATGAAACCGGGACAATAAAAAAGCCTGTGAATTGGTTACAAAAACCCCTTTGATGCCGGAATTTTCTGAATAATAGTTACCAAGTTCCCTGAAAACATCATTTTTTTCTATGGAATGGATGGTCAACGTGTGAATCCCTTTTTCCCTTCCCGGTGCATTTTTACTGAAATACTCCCTGAACCCTTCTTCCATTCGCTGAAGCGCTGATGCATTTTCAAACCCTTTTACCATATTCACCACCAGAATTTCCGCATGTTGTGGCAAGGTTGAACAGAGTAATTTGCCGGCAATATAGGCGCTTTGCTTCAGCTCGGGACCAATGTAGGAAAGGCTCTGCCCATCCGGCAAATCCGCATCAATAAACACATACGGAATATTCCTGCTTTTTAATTTTCCGGAGAAAAAGTAACTTTCCTGAAGAAAAAGCGGCGCAAAAACCACTCCGTCAGGATTCAGGGATAGAATATTTTCTGCCTGTTCTGTAAATGAAGCCTCATCGAACAAATCATAGAAAAAGTAATCTACTGCAATGCCGTAATCCCGGTACTGTGCTGCAGCAGCCTGTAGCCCCTGCAACGGCGCCGACCAGTAATGGTCGGCTGTGGGAGCTGAAGGAATGAGTGCGCAAACCATAAACTGCCTGCCGAGCGCCAGGGTGCGTGCCAGCATGTTCGGGTTAAAATTCAGCTTCTCAATCGCCTCCATCACCCTCTTCTTTTTCTCAGGCGAAACCCGTCCGCGGTTATGGATAACCCGGTCAATAGTGCCTGCCGACACATTGGCGTAACGCGCCACATCCTGAATGGTCACTTTTCTTCTTTTCACCGGAATTGCTTTGATTTTTGTTCCAAATGTAATGAAATGAAATTCAAATACAAAAGAAAAGTGTGTGCGCACACACAAAATAAAAGCAACCTCTTTTTCCCGGTGAGCTTAATCCATTTATTTTCAATTGTTTTTCGTCAAAAATAAATTATCAAAAAATATGAAATTAGTATCCACAGCCCGTTTGGGTTATTCACGGATTATTTGTTTTTTTGTCGAAATTCTTAAAACATGTGGATTAACAGTCTGCTACTCATTGCAGGTCTTGTGGTACTGATCAAAGGCGCCGACTGGCTGGTTAACGGCGCTTCGGCGCTGGCAAAAAAATACCGGGTTTCAGACCTGGTTATCGGCCTGACCATTGTGGCACTTGGCACTTCCGCCCCCGAACTGGTCGTTTCAGCCATCGCTTCTGCACAGAATCTTAATGACATTGTTCTGGGAAATATCTTAGGAAGTAATATTGCCAACCTTTTTCTCATCTTAGGGATATCCGGATTGATTTTTCCACTTGTTGTGGATGCAAAAATCACCAGGCTCAACATTCTGCATTCGTTGCTTGCAGTGATCATTCTGTTTATCCTTGCAAACTATTCATTCTGGAGTGCACATCTCGTTATCACCCGGTTTGACGGACTGATTCTGCTGTTTATTTTCGGTCTCTTTCTGATATCTATTTTCCGGACATCGAAAAAAAGTCTTATGCCTGAAGTACATTCTGCTAAAAGCATGACAGGCTTCAAAGCGGGTTTTATTATCATTATAGGGCTTGCCGCTCTGATAATCGGTGGAAAACTTGTGGTGGACAATGCCGTTGAGCTGGCTCACTTTTTAGGGCTGAGCGAAAAAATCATCGGATTTACAATCATAGCTGTGGGGACATCCCTGCCCGAATTGGCCACATCAGTTGTTGCCGCCATAAAAAAGAATCCCGGAATTGCAGTGGGAAACATCATCGGTTCCAATATTTTCAATATTTTCTTGATTTTGGGAGCAAGTGCGTTAATCAATCCGGTTAGCTACAACACTGCTTTTAACTATGATTTTTATCTTCTGGCAGGCGGAACAGTTCTTCTTTTGATTTTCATGTTTACCGGAAAGCAGGCAAAGCTCGATCGCTGGGAGGCAGCTGTCTTGCTACTGATTTATCTGGGGTATGTCTCCTGGCTGGTTGCAAAGGAAGCAACAAATTTAGCTCTCTTTTAAAAGGCGCTTCGCCATAAATTCAATCTAACATTTGTTAAAGACGATTCATGAAGAAAATCTGGACAATTGACAACATGCCTGATATGCAGGGAAAAATAGTAATTGTTACCGGAGGCAACAGCGGACTGGGATTTGAGTCGGTGAAAGCTTTTGCCCGGAAAGGTGCAAAAATCATTCTTGCCTGCCGTTCGGCGGAAAAAGGGGAACAAGCCAGACTGGAAATTCTGAAGGAAGTTCCGAGAGCAAAAATTGAAACAGCTGAACTCGATTTGGCCGATTTGAAGTCGGTGCGCCGGTTTGCCAGAGCCTTTCAGAAGAACCATTCGCGACTGGACGTGCTGCTCAACAATGCCGGAATTATGACCACGCCTTACTTTCAGACAAAAGATGGCTTTGAAGGGCAGATTGGCACCAATCATCTGGGGCACTTTGCCCTGACCGGATTGCTTCTCGGATTGCTCCGGGAAACCCCGGAATCCAGAGTGGTGAATGTGAGCAGTATAGCCCACAAAGCCGGAAAACTGAATTTTGACAACCTGCTTTTTGAAAACGGAACCGGCTATTCCCCCATGAAGGCTTATGGAGTTTCAAAACTTGCCAATCTGCTGTTTACCTATGAATTGCAGCGCTTTTTTGAAATGAATCACATCAGTACCATATCAGTGGCTGCGCATCCCGGAGTTTCACAGACTGACCTGTTCCGCCATCTCGGTAAAAAATGGAGTTTCAGGTTAATCTATCCGGGGTTCAGGATGATTTCACAAAAAAGCGAAGCCGGCGTCCTTCCGCAACTCCGGGCCGCTACCGACCCAAACGTCAAAGGCGGTGATTTCTATGGCCCCGGTGGGTTTATGCAACTGAAAGGTTATCCCGTAAAAGTAAGCTCCAACGGCGCTTCCCGCAATATTGAAAATGCAAAAAGATTATGGGAAATATCCGAAGAGTTGACAGGAGTAAAATTCATTGCGGATTAGCTACAACATATCAACAAACTGTATTCCCCACACCCTCTCTTGTCTTTATTAATAGCCAGCGGTTCCACACCGCCACAGTAAACTTTTATCATTGAATCATGCACTGCATAGGGCTACAGACAAACCACATGATATTGTGATTTTG
>CAZVAD010000162.1:0-4814 GCA_964624645.1 uncultured Mariniphaga sp. | reverse complement strand
TTCGGCGATTCTTACATCGCCCCCGGATTTATTGATCTGCATATTCACGGGGTACATCGTGCATTGGTGGATAATGGTATTGAAGATTTGAAAGAAATATGCAAAACGCTTCCACAATATGGTGTGACGGGATTTCTACCGACAGTTGCACCTCGTAAAAAAGGAGAAGATGCAAGTTTTTTACATAAGCTGTCACAAACTGAAACAGAAGGAACACAAATACTTGGTTTCCATTTGGAAGGACCTTTTTTGAAAATAACGGGTTCCTTACCGGCGGACGCTGTCGCCACAGCCGAAACATCAAGGGTGGAAAATCTGATTGAGGCGGCAAAACCTTATAAAGCGGTTTTTAGTATTTCGCCTGATGTGGAAGAAATTGAGAAGCTAATACCCATCATGGCGGAAAACAATACGCCTGTTTTTATGACACATACTGCTGCTAACGTAGAACAAACGGAGAGTGCCATAGAATTGGGCGCACGTCATGCCACGCATTTTTATGATGTTTTCCCATGTCCGGAAGTAAGTGAACCGGGAGTAAGACCATGCGGCGCGGTGGAAGCCATTTTAGCGGATGAAAGGGTGAGTGTGGATTTTATTCTGGATGGAGTACATGTAGATCCGGTAGCAGTAAGGATGGCACTGAAATGTAAGCCCGAAAATGTTTGCCTCATTACTGACGCCAATGTGGGAGCAGGATTACCGCCTGGACGCTTTGTGTTCGGCAACAGCGGCGAAATTGAATTTGCCTACAAAGGCGCACCTGCCCGTTCAGTAGAGGGCAAATATCTGGCAGGAAGCGGATTAACCATGGATCGGGCTTTGCGCAATGCCATGAAGTGGTTGCATCTGGACTTGCCGGAAGCAATCCGGTTACTTACATATAATCCCGCAAAGGTATTGGGCTTAAATAATAAAAAAGGCTTGTTAGCTCCAGGATATGACGCCGACTTTATTGTACTTGACAATGAATTGGAAATTATACAGACCTGGATAAACGGAAAATGTTTTTTTAAAAAGAAATAAATATGTTACAAACAAAGACAATCAAGAGCAGTGTGGCGGACAAATTGCAGGAGTTCATTTTTAGTCCTTCGCACTGGGTTCCCTTTAGAGATAAAAAGGAGATTAACAGAGTAGCCGCAATCAGCAGGCAGGATATTGAAAAGCATCATAATCCTGACTTTAAAATAAAAGTCATTCCCGATGCTGATGTGGAACATATCTGGATTGCAGACATGTTCCGAAGAATCAAAAAATCATCTGAAAATGGTGAAAAGTTGGTAATGATTCTTCCCAATCCGGCGCCGGTTTATAAATACTTGGCAAGGTTGCTCAATGCAGCTGATATTGATTGTCGCCATATTTATGGTTTCGCTATGGATGAATATGCTGATGAAGATGGCAATATCGCGCCCGAAGGGTGGAAATTTGGTTTTACTTATGCCATGATGAAATATTTTTATTATGAATTAGACGAAAAGTTAAGACCGAAAAAGGAGCAATTCATCGGATTCACGAATAAAAATGTGAAAGATTACAGTCACATGATTGCCGACCATGGCGGTGCTGACATATGTTACAGCGGACCCGGCTGGACAGGGCATCTGGCTTTTATTGAACCGGATGCTCCTGAATTTCAGGGCAGCCTGGAAGAATGGAAAACAATGGAGGCCAGAGTTTGTACTTTAAGTCCTTTCACCTTAGCGCAAAACTCATTGCACGGGATTTTCGGGAAAAGTGGAAATTTAGCAGCAGTACCTCCCAAAGCAGCAACAATCGGTCCCATTGATGTAATAAATGCCAAACACCGTTTCGATACCCACGCTATTTCCGTGCACGGAACAACCACCGCCTGGCAACGGTTTATTTCGCGCCTTGTGTTGCATGGACCGGTAACGCCGCTTGTGCCGGAATCAATTCTTCAAACGCTGAGAACAGATGTATATGTTTCCGAAACCATTGCGCAAAATATAGAAACAGACTGGAATAAAGGATATTAAGGATAATTTTAAAATGACCGGATTAAAAGCAGGCGCTGCAACAGTAATAATTACCCCGGAAGAATCACATTTCCTCTTCGGTTATCCTTTTATTGAGCGAATGAGTACCGGCACGCATGATGATTTACTGAGTTCAGCTTTATATTTAACAGACGGGAAAAAACATATCTTATTCATTTCCAATGATGTTATTTACATAAATAAAGAATCCACAGCACGAATCAGAAATGGCATCTCAGAGAAAACCGGAATTCCGGCTTCAGGTATCCTGATTGCAGCAACGCATACCCATTCCGCTCCGGTTACTGTAGATCTGGCAATCAGCGCCAACGATCCGATTGTCCCGAAGGTTGACAAGAATTATCTGGGATTTATGGAAGAAAGCACTGTGAGAGCAGCTTGCCAGGCAGTTGAGAATGCAGTGTCAGCTGAAATTGCTGTTGTTGTCGGCGATGCCACCGGGGCCGGCACCAACCGGCATAATCCTGAATGGGCAAAAGACACAGATGTTCCTGCAATGTTTGTCAAAAATAAGAATAATGACTTTATTGGTTGTATGTTAGTCTGTAATATGCACCCGACAATATTGCATGAGGACTCAACACTGTATAGCGGCGATTTCCCCCATTTTGTCAGAGAAACCCTTCGGAAAGAAGTTTTAGGAAATGATTGCTCTGTCGTTTATTTCACAGGAACAGCCGGAAATCAAAGCCCGAGACATGTTACAAAAAGCAATACCTTTGATGAAGCTAAACGAATAGGACAAATTGTTGCAAATTCCATCATTTCTAAAATGACTGAAACAGTTTCCTTCACTTCTGATATATCTATCTTGATTAGTCAGAAGTTTATTGATTTGCCTAAGCGAACTTTTCCTTCTGTTGGATGGGCAGAAGAACATCGGAACAAAACAAAAAGATATTTTGAAGAACTTAAAATAAATTCAAAAAATCTTCGGGAGATTCGTACGGCTGAAGTAAACTGGTTTGGTTCGGAAGAACTTTTGTATTTATCAAAATTGGCTCAGGACAACAAATTGGAGAAAGCTTATGGAAGTTCCCTGCCTGCCGAAATTCAAACAATAAAGGTGGGAGAATGGAAATTTGCAGCCTGGCCCGGCGAAGTGTTTGTGGAATACGGTCTTGAACTGAAGAATCATTTTGAAGATATTGCCCTGATAACTTACGCTAACGGCGAACTTCAAGGCTATATCGTTACCAAAGAAGCCCAGGAGAAAGGCTTTTACGAAGCGGGAAACTCTTTTTTTGATTACAAAGCCGGTGAGTTAATGCTTAGCGAAACAATCAGGGAATTAAAATCAATGTGAAATGGGATTTTATCTTGGGATAGACTTAGGAACAAGTTATTTCAAAGCAGGAATATTCAATGAGCATGGCGAACTTATCGGATTGGGACGTTGCTTTGTTGAAAAACAAACAGACGATGAAAAAATTTGTGAATTATCTATCGTTGATTTTTGGGCGACACTAAGTAAATGTATAAGCCTGGCAATAGAAAAATCCGGAATAAATCCAAATAAAATAAGCTCTGCCTCTTATTCATCACAAGCCAACAGTTTTGTTCTACTGGATGAAACAGACAATCCGTTAACTCCGTTAATTCTGTGGCCGGACAAAAGAGCCGGACAAATTCCTTCCGCTTTACAATCTTTAACGGAAAAAAATAATTTTCTGAAGAAAACAGGCTTGGGAATATTACCCGGCAGCCAATCAATGGCAGCCAAAATAATCTGGATTCAGAAAAACAAGCCGGATGTCTGGGAAAAAGTAAAAAGCATTATGTCTGTTTCTGATTATCTGACATTTTCTTTGACCGGAAAAAGAGTAAGCGATTTCAGTACATCATCTATGACAGGATTATTTGATGTGCATGAAGAAAAATGGTGGGACGAAGCATTGGAGTCACTGAATATCAATAAAAGTTTTCTGAATTCTCCTGAACGAACCGGTAGTTTTGCCGGCGCTTTAACCGGGAAAAGAACAAAACAACTGGGCTTATCTGTGAGGACTAAATTCTTTTTAGGAGGTCTGGATCATCATATGGTTGCCATAGGCGCCGGGTTGCCAGATTCAAACAATATTTCCGAATCAACAGGCACTGTACTGGCATGTGTGAATTATCAGAAAGGATTTAACCCAAAAGATGGAATAAACGCAGCTCCCGGTTTAAAGAAAGGGCATTATTTTCAAATGGCTTTTAATGAAAATGGAGCAACTGCACTGGAATGGTATCAAAAACAATTTGCTCCTGAGTTATCTGTCAAAGAACTGTTGAAAATGGCTGAAAACATCACACCCGGAAGCGATGGGTTAAAAGCACTGCCATCTGTTGATAAATTTAAATCGCTTTCTGGATTCCGAAATATTAAAAAGGAGCATTCTCACGGCCATTTTACAAGAGCAATTCTGGAATCTACAAGTCTGAGTTTACGGGACTTAGTTAACAGGCTGGACAAGAAAAAATTATCAGAAGCCTTGATATCTTCAGGAGGAGGAGCGCGAAGTCATTTATGGGTGCAAATAAAAGCTGATATCCTGAATAAAGTTTTCATAATACCCTCATGTACTGAATTGGCCTGCCAGGGAGCTGCATTCATTGGGTTTATGGGCGTTTCTGAAAATTCAGATAAAATAAAATCTTTCAAAAAACAGATAAAATATGCACAAATAATAAATCCAAATCCGGAAAATGTAGAAAAATATAAATTGAAAAATAAATTATGAGAAACTCAGAAAAAAAATTAATACAAATAGCAAAAGAATCCCTGAAAATTGAAAGTAAAGCCATTTC
>CAZVAD010000161.1:0-4819 GCA_964624645.1 uncultured Mariniphaga sp. | reverse complement strand
ATTTCGCCGGTTGAGAATCTGAATATTGCCCTTAAATATGAGATGAAAACCACCCTCACGCTGAAAAATGAGCCCAAGGGTGACGATAACTACAGCAACAGCCTGTTTGGCAGCCAGGTGGGCAGTGATATTCCCGCTATTCTTGCTGCCGGCGTAGGGTATAAAACAGGAATTGTGGAAGCACAGCTTTCCTACAATATGTATTTCAACAAAGGGGTGAACTGGGGGGCAAATATCCGCGACTATGCTGCGGGGCATGATCCCGTCAGAATGCGTGAAATTGACCGCAACGGAATGGAGATAGGTCTTGGGCTGCAATTTGACGTACACAAAAATTTTGCAGTCAGCCTTGGCGGACTTTATGGCGACATGGGAGTTGCCGACAGCTACCAGAGCGATTTCAGCTATACCAATCCATCCACTACGGGCGGAATTGGCTTTGCCTGGAAAATCACCGATGCGCTCACACTGGATGCCGGTTTTTCAAACACTTTCTATCAGGATGTAACGGTCTCGTTCACCGATCCTGATGTTGGAAATTACAAGGAACACCTGAAAAAGACAACCCAGAGCTTCGCCATCGGACTCTCCTACAGTCTGTTTTAGCGAATGAACTGAAGCGACAGCTTCAGAAAAAAAACGCCGGACAGTCTCCAACCTGTTGCAATAAGGGGAATAAAACCTGATTTTATTGTAAATGGACTGTTTGGCGTTTTTTTTTATGGCATGATCCGGGAAATACGGTTTCCTGCAAGATGACTGCCCCTGGCAGTATTTTAAATAACACTTTTGAAAATTATTAATTTTAATCAGATGAAAAAAATATTGATTCTTGGCATTGTGATTTCCTGCCTTGCACTGGCAAATTGCAGCAAGGAAAATGGCAAGGAAAACAGTTTGGAATCCGTGCTTACCGCTGTGGTTTGGAAAGCCGATTCGTTGCTTGCAAACGGTGCAGATGCAAGCGGTCCGGGACAATTGTTGGAAAAATTCAAAGGCGAAGCAAGGTTCAATAAGGATTACACCGGCACTTTCGGGAAGTACAGCGGCACCTGGTGGCTCAGCGGAAATGAGACGCAGATTACCATCAAAAGCGATTCCCTGCCACTCCCCCTGACTTCCAACATTGTTGAGCTTATCCCTTCCTCTTTTAAAATTACGACCGCCGTTCCCAATCCCAACGATTATTCAGCCCAGATAAAAATCAGAATGACATTTATTCCGAAATAATGCGCCTCTTCCTCACTGCAATATTCATCGCTTTTTCAATGATAGCGCCGGCTGCCCCTGACGGGACAGTGCGCGGAAAGGTATATGATCTGGCTACCGGGACAGGATTAGAAGACGTGGATATTTTGTACGGCATCTCGCAGGGAACACTCACGGACAAGGACGGCTATTTTTCATTTACTTCTCCTCCCGGGAGTGTGACGCTAACATGCAGCCACATTGGTTATAAAACCGTCAAAAGAGAGGTATTTCTGTCTGAAAATGATACGATTTTCCTGAACGTCGGCCTTGAATACGAAGCAGCAAACATTGAGCAGGTGGTAGTCAGTGCGGGACGCGTTGAGCAGCGTATTTCGGAGCTGTCGGTCTCCATGAATCTCATAAAACCTGGCTTTTTTTCGGACAATCACATTTCCGATCCCAAAGAGCTGGTTTCCAAAACGCCCGGCATTGAAGTGATGGACGGGCAGGCATCCGTCAGGGGCGGGAGCGGTTTCAGCTACGGAGCGGGCAGCAGAGTACTTGCGCTGATTGACGGTCTGCCGGTGATTTCTGCTGATGCCGGAAATATCCGCTGGCAATTCCTGCCTTTGGAGAATATCTCGCAAATTGAGGTCATCAAAGGAGCATCTTCCGTGATTTATGGTTCATCCGCACTCAACGGCGTCATCAATTTCAGAACAGCCGATGCCACGGAAATGCCGGCTACCCGGTTTTTTGTTGAAACCGGCGTTTTTGGAACCCCATCAAACAGGGCGTGGAAATGGTGGAGCACCCCACGGGTTTTTATGAGCGCTTCGTTTTCACATTTACGAAAACAGGGAAACACAGATTTGGGATTTGGAGCGTATGCACGAAATGACAACGGATACCGGAAACTGAACAACGACAGGCTTTTACGCATGAATTTCAAGCTGAAACACCGGAACAGAAATATCGAAGGCCTCTCCTATGGCGTTTCATTCAATGGCGGCACAAATGAAAAAACGGATTTTGTCTTGTGGGAGAATTCCGTTGACGGGGCGCTGAAACAGCAGGAGGCGACGGCCATTGAACTTCATGGGAATTTTCTGGCGCTGGACCCATTTATCGCTTTCCAAAAAGGGGAAAAAAGCAAACACGATTTCAGGGGACGCTGGCAGTTTTCGGATAATAAATATCCGGATTCCCGACAAAACGACAGCAAGTCATTCAGTTTTTATGCGGAATATCAGTTTGTTTACCGGTTCAGTGAAAAGTTTAACCTGAATTCAGGTTTGTCGCAAAACCTGTCCCGCGTCCACTCCCTTTTTTACGGAGACCACAACGGCTGGAACGGCGGAGCGTATGCCCAACTGGAATACGTTGCAACAAGCAGGTTGCGACTGACTTCAGGCGTCAGGGCTGAGCAAAACCGGCTGGACGGCGAATTTGGCAAATTGACACCTTTGTTCAGATCCGGGCTGAACTACCGGATATTTGACTACACTTTTGCGAGGGCTTCATTCGGGCAGGGCTACCGGTTTCCTTCAATAGCTGAAAAATACGCCGCCACATCGTTGGGTTCTGTAAAAATATTTCCAAATCCTTACATCAAACCCGAAAGCGGCTGGAATGCCGAGGTAGGAATAAAACAGGGACTTATGACGGAATATTTCAGCGGCTTTTTTGATGCAGCGCTCTTCTATCTCCAGAATACCGACATGATTGAATATATTTTCGGAATCTATCCCGACCCCAACGACGGTACGTTCGGTTTTGGCTTTAAAGCAGAAAACCAGGAAGCATCAAGGGTTTACGGACTGGAAATGCAATACGCGCTGACCAATAAAACGGGAAGGGTAACAAACCGGATCAGCGGAGGATATACCTACATGTATCCCGTGGAATTCAATCCGGTTACCAACAAAAATACAGGCATAATGCTGAAATACAGGCGAAAACATTCCGCTATGCTCAATTATTCGGCAGCTTATCAGAAATTTGAACTGGGAATCGGGTTCTACGCAAAATCGAAGCTGCTGAATATTGATGACGTTTTTCTGAATGAACTTACGCGGGAAAACCTGTTGCCCGGATTTTACGACTACTGGATGCAGAAGAACAAAGGATACTGGATTGCTGACACCAGCTTAAAGTATGTAATATCAAACAAATACGATTTCTCATTTGTGGTTAAAAATGTTTTTAATGCGGAATATATGGGACGTCCCGGAGATATTCAGCCCCACAGAAATTTCAGCCTGCGGGTCAGCGGAAATCTGTAAATAAAATTGCCTGTTGCCTTATCTTTTTATTGGAAAATTTCTGCTGTAAAACTTTTCATATTCCCCCGGAAAAGCAAAACCGGTTTTAATCATATTCCGGATTATTCACTTCCCCGATAAAGAGTATCGCCCCCGTATCCTTTTCCGTGATTGCATAGACAAAAGGTTTGTCCACAATAAACGGAATGACCGGCGGTCCGTTTCCGACGCTTGTGGTGCCGAATATGATACCCGTTACGGCAGCGGCTTCCGTGCCGGTCTCATTCACGTCAATATATGATTTATGAACGGCATCGCTGATGTAAAGAAATTCATCGGAAATGTCTGAAAAGTCGGCTGCTTTGTCATCAAATGCCTTTTGCATCCCCATGATTTTTAAAACATCCTTTAATTTGGTTTCAAAAGCATATTTGAATCGCGGCATGACAATACGCACATCATCCGTAACTTTGAAGCTTTTCATCCAGTTGTTCCAACCGGAACCGGAAAGCGCGTCAATGATGTCCTGTGAATTTTTATCCTCGTTCGGAAGCATGACCACCATATTGTATTGCCCGTTCCCATAAGGAATTTTGACTGCGCTGAACAGTTTGCCCGACATGTAGGGCAGTTTTTCCAGCTTGCTCATCATCGGTACTTCAATTTCAGCGCTGCCAGATTTGTAAAAACTGCGCATCTGGGTTCCTTTCTCTTCAAATTCATAAGTCCACGACCCGTAAAAATAGATGGCATTCAGCAGCACCATCCGGTCATAGGGGCTGAGTTGGTCAATGATTTTTGTGATTTTATCCCGTGTTTTTTCAGCCACCCAGCCATTGATTGCATCCACAGCCGATGGGTTGCTGAAATCCAGTTCTTCAACTTCCGCATCATATACCCTGCGAAGAATTTCGGTGAAATCAGGTTTTACGGAAGCGCTCGTTGCATAAAAAACAGCATTGGCAATTTCAAAAACAACATCCTCATCCAGGGACTGCAAATCTTTCATCAACTTTTCATAGGATGTATTGATTTGTTCCCGGGTCAGCCCGTTTTTCTGAAGAACTTTTTCCATTTCCTCCCTTGTTTTGCCTTCAGCGCCGTTGTAGGCCATTGCCAGGGCAAAGGAGACACTCAGCGGGGAGATCATCAGGTTTTCCTCCCTGCTCTCCTCTCTGATTTTCTGGAAAAGATGCAATCCGAATGCATTGTCGGATTCCACCAGTTGTGCAGACTTGGGATCTAATTTGATAGCCTTTTCAGGCTCCAATTCATTTTTTTGGCAGGAATTTACGCAAAATAGCGCCAAAAAGAGGAATGCAAGAATTTTTGTGTTCATACAACGATAATTAAAGTTTTAATTT
>CAZVAD010000160.1:0-4864 GCA_964624645.1 uncultured Mariniphaga sp. | reverse complement strand
CAATTTTTTAATTGAATCTAAACTCTGATTTCACCCTTCCGATAAACAATCGTTATTTAAAGTCAAAAAAGCATAAGTATTGTGTGTGCGTTTGCTTTAGATTTGCATTTGTTGACTTTGGTATTTTTGGTCATTATAAACAGCGGCTGAAACTCTTTTTTATGCTAAAGCGATTGGAATGTTGAATTTTACTTAAAATATTATGTCTGAAAATTTGCTTCAAAAACTGAAAAACGGAAAAAATGTATATGGAACCTGCATTGCATCCACTTCTCCCATCTGGTCGAAAGCGGTTGCCGGCCTGGGGCTTGACTTTGTTTTTATCGACACTGAGCATATCCCTATTGACCGCAACGAGCTGACCTTCATGTGTCAGGTTTACCATGCGCTGGGACTGAATCCGGTGGTGCGGATTCCAAGCCCTGACCCCTATCTGGCGTGTATGGTCAGAGACGCAGGCGCTGTTGGTGTTCTGGCGCCCTACGTGGAGACCGTAGCACAAATCAGAGAGATGGTCGGCGCAACGAAATACCGTCCGCTCAAAGGCGAGCGCCTTGCCCGGATACTTTCCGGGGAAAACCCGCCCGAACCGGAGTTGCAGGCTTATCTGGAAAATTACAATGCCGGCAGTATGTGTCTGGTGAATATCGAAAGCGTGGCAGCCATTGAAAACCTGGAATTGCTGCTTGCTGTTCCCGGGCTGGACGCAGTGATTATCGGGCCGCACGACTTGTCGGTCAGCCTGGGGCTTCCCGAGCAGTATGAGCACCCGGAATATCAAAAAACGGTGGCGGAAATCATCAGAAAATGCCGCGCAAAAGGAATTCATGCCGGCATTCATTTTCCGGCAGACCCCAACCGGCAGATAATGTATATGAAAGAGGGAGCCAATATTATTCTGCACAGTACCGATGTGGTTTTGTTCAGCCAGAAACTGAAAGAGGACATGGCTGTGATAAAAGCGGCGGCAGGTGACTCGCCCGAAATTTCATCCGGTCAGGAACTGGTTATTTAATTTGAAAATATAATACGATGAAAAACACATTACAGACAAGCATTTTAATTTTCGCTTTTTTTCTCTTGTTCTTTCAGGCTGAAGCCAAAAAGACGGACTATTCCGGGTATAAAATTGTTTGCGTTGAAAAAAACAATTCGCAGGTACTGAAAGCAGTTACCGTTCTTCAGGAAGAAATTGCCAAGCGGAGTGGGATTTCCCTTCCGGTATTGAAGAAATGGCCCAAAAGGGCAGCAGAAAACCTGATTGTAGTCGGGATGGAAAAAGATCTGAATTTCCTTCCTGCTGATATTTCAGCAGCATTGTCCCAACTTCCGGCAACCCGCGCCGAGGGATATAAGCTGCTTGATCCGGTGAATCACAAAATTACCGTCATTGCCGGGCACGATGCACGCGGCGTATTGTATGGTGTTGGAAAATTTTTGAGAATGACGGAGATGGAGCCGGGCAGGGTAGAGGGCATTTCTGTTTTGAATACCTCTTCCTCGCCGCAGTTCCCAATCCGCGGGCATCAGATGGGCTATCGCCCGAAAACCAATGCTTATGACGCCTGGGGCGTGGAGGAATATGAGAGCTACATCCGCGACCTGACCATTTTCGGCGCCAACAGCATTGAGATTATGCCGCCCCGCACCGATGATGATTTCACAAGTGTGCACATGAAAATTCCCGCCATCGAAATGATGGTGCATCAGTCGCGCATTTGCAGGGATTACGGTCTGGATGTGTGGATGTGGTATCCCAACCTGGGAACCGATTACACTTCACCGGATTCTATTCGCAAGGAACTGGCTGAGCGCGAGGAGGTTTTTAGCCTGTTGCCCAAGCTGGATGCGTTGTTTGTTCCTGCCGGAGACCCGGGGAAGCTTGAGCCGGATGAGCTGTTCAACTGGCTTGAACTGGAAGCGGATTTGCTGAAAAAATACCATCCAAATGCAAAAATATGGGTTTCCCCGCAAGTGTTTAAGCCATCGGAAGAGTGGTTTAAGATTTTCTTTGAACGGGTGAACAGCAGGCCGGACTGGTTTGGCGGGATTGCCTACGGCCCCTGGATCAAGCTCACTTTACAGGAAGTAAAGAGCCGTCTCAATCCGGATATTCCAATCCGCCTTTATCCGGATATTACCCACATGCTGAGTTGTCAGTTTCCGGTTCCCGAATGGGATTTGGCTTACGCCATGACCCTTGGCCGTGAATGCATCAACCCGCGGCCTGTGGATGAAAAATACATTCATAACCTGTATGCGGATTACGCGCAGGGCAGCATCAGCTATTCCGAAGGAACCAATGATGATGTGAATAAATTTGTGTGGAGCGGGCAGGACTGGGATGCTTCAACGCCCGTGATGGAAACACTTCGCGAGTATTCCCGCTATTTCATCGGGCCGGACTATGTTGAAACGGCGGCACAGGGTTTTATGGCGCTTGAGCGCAACCTGCAAGGGCCGCTGCTCATCAACGATCAGGTGCAACTGACTTTGCAGCAGTGGCAGGCAATGGAAAAGGATGCCCCGGAATATGTGCTGAGCAGCCCGCGGTTTCAGGGTGGGTTGATACGCGCCTACTACGATGCATACATTCAGCGCCGTCTGGTTTATGAAACGCACCTGGAGCGGCAGGCAAGAAATATTCTTGAAAATGCCGGAAATGCCGGCTCACTGCGTGCGATAAATGAAGCGAAAAAAACATTGCTGCTGGCAAATGAAAAGCCTGTTTCAGTTGAATTGAAGGATCGCTGTTATGCGCTGGCCGATTCGCTTTTCCGCACTTTTAAGGCGCAGCTTACCATAGAAAAACACCATGCCATGCCGGGACGCGGCAATTTTTTGGATAATATTGATATTCCGCTGAATGATGCTTTGTGGCTGTTGGACCAGCTTGCCCGTATTGAAAAGATTTCCGGCGAAAATGAACGACTGGAGGCAATTGAAAAAATGTTGCACCGCACCGATCCCGGTCCGGGTGGTTTTTATGACAACTTTGGCAGCCCGACTTCATGGAAGCGAATCCGTTCTCAAAAAACCTGGGAAGAAGACCCGGGAAGCCTTGAGTCGCCGCGCGTTAGCTTCGGTGTGGGACTGCAGGGCGAGGACTGGGTGCACGAGGTGGTGGCAAAAGGTTTTGAAGGATTGACCACGCCGCTGGCCTGGATGATTCAAATCAATTCCCTTTACGAAACGCCGCTGGTTGCCGAATATGATAAACTTGATCCCGATGCGGAATATGTTCTCAGAATTGCTTATACCGGACGGTTCCGTGCCAGCATCAAACTGGAGGCTGATGGCGTGCTGATTCATGATTATATCCGCATGGGAACCCGGCCAATCCATGAATTTGAATTGCCTGCGGAAATAACCCGCGACGGAAAAGTAACTTTCACCTGGTCGGCAGGTACAGGAGATGAAGGCGGCGGCGAACGCGGCGCACAGGTGGCTGAAATCTGGCTGATCCGTAAATAATTCAGAAAAGAGAAACAGAATTATGAGAACGACTTTGAATACTTTTCAAAATAATAAATGGCTGATTGTTTTTTTGCCCCTTTTCTGGGCAGTCGCACTTTCGGCACAGGTAACCATTAAGCCTGCGCCCCGGGAAGGTTTTGAAGAGCGGATACGCATGACGCTGGATACCCTGCCGGTGGTTGATACGCATGAGCATCTGACAAGTATCCGCTCGCTGTCGAAGGATAAGACACTCGATTTCATGTGGTTGTTTCATCAGTATGCCGATGACGATATCAAAGCAGCAGGCATGTCCAAACCGCAGTTTACCCGGCTGATGTCCGATTCCATCACGGTTTCTGAAAAATGGGAGATTTTACAGCCCTTTTATGAAGCTTCGTTCAATACGGCGTACAACCGTGTAACGCTGCTTTCTGTTGATCATCTGTTTGGCGTAAAGGAGTTTAACGAAAAAACCATTCTTCAGCTCACAGATCAACTCCGGGAAGTGTACCAAACCGACTGGTATCATACCGTTCTCAGGGATAAATGCAACATTCAGTTTGTAATCAACGATTCCCGGCCAATTCCCGGCAATCCCGATTTTTTCAGATACACCACCCGGTTCGACTATTTTCAGCTTGACTCCAAAGCAAAGATTGAGGAGCTGGCGCGGGAGCACGGAACTGCCATCGCTTCTCTTGATGATTTGAATGCTACGCTTCGGAAACATTTTGAAAGTGCCGTCAGGGAGGGACTGACCACCATCAAAAATTCATCGGCATATTACCGTTCGCTTTATTATGAAGATGTGAGCCATGAAAGGGCGGAGGAGGTATTCCGGCAGGTGATGGCAAGCGGGGATGCCCCGCTTGATCCGGAAACGGCAAAGCCGCTTGCTGATTATATGATGCACAGGGTTTTGGACCTGGCGCGTGAATTTAAAAAGCCGGTTCAGATTCACACCGGACTGCAGGCCGGAGACGGCAACTATGTTATGAATGCAAATCCGGCTCTGCTGGCCAACCTCTTTCTGAAATACCGCGATGTGAGGTTTGTGATTTTTCATGGCGGCTACCCCTATGGCGGCGAGTTTGGAAGCCTGGCCAAAAATTTCCGGAATGTGTATATTGACCTTTGCTGGCTTTATATTATTTCGCCGTCATACAGTGAAAGGTATCTCCATGAATGGCTCGAAACTGTTCCGGCCAATAAAATTCTGGCTTTTGGCGGCGATTATGAGAATGTTGAAAATGTTTACGGGCACCTGCTTTTTGCAAAGGAAATTATCGGAAATGTGCTTATTGAAAAAGTGAAAAGCAGGTACTTCACCGAAGAGGAAGCCCTGAAAGTCGCCCGCATGATTCTCCATGATAACGCAGTGAAATTGTTTGATTTAAAACATTGA
>CAZVAD010000159.1:0-4873 GCA_964624645.1 uncultured Mariniphaga sp. | reverse complement strand
TTCTCCCGCTGGCGCAAATTTGTAATTTGTGCCTTGCCCGGCAGGGCAAAAATCTGCTGTTTCTTGTCTTTTGTTCATTGTTATAAAATTATAAAAAAAACAGTTTTTGCAAAGCAAGGCACGGTTTGCAAAACCGCGCCAGCGGGGGTTCGCCATCGTTACTGGATACCCCCGCTCCCGCGCGATTGCATCGCGTGGTACTACTTAACAACAATAACATTTTCCAAAACTTCTTGCTCTCCTGCATAATCGGCTGCGCTACTGTATAAATAATCTTCTGCCCTGAAAACCAATCCTTCTTCAACCGGATTGTTGTGAATGTAATCAATCTTTTCACCGATAACTTTATTGCTCCACAATTCGATTGGTTTATTGTCATGCCTCCCGCTGGCGCAAATTTGTAATTTGTGCCTTGCCCGGCAGGGCAAAAATCTGCTGTTTCTTGTCTTTTGTTCATTGCTATAAAATTATAAAAGAACAATTTTTGCAAAGCAAGACACGGTTTGCAAAACCGCGCCAGCGGGGGTCAATTAAAATGGTTTTGTATTCCACTTCTGGTAAATACATCTAACCATTCTACGACAGCAATGCTTATAAAATACACGCCATCAGGATTATGAAATTTGTAGTTGCGACTCATGAAACACTATTTTTCCGGAATTCCATAAAATTAAGAAATTACTTTTATATAACCACTTAACCACGCGATACAATCGCGCGGCAGCGGGGGGCACGGTTTGCAAAACCGCGCCAGCGGGGGGGAGTAGGGCCATTGGGACATAATAAGTGGCATAATACAATCTGTTAATTGTTGCATTCCCTTTTTATAGAATTTATTCATAAATTTAGTTTCGAAGTCAAACGAAACGTTTGGAGTAGAAATAAATAAATTATTTGTTTTCAGAATGTTATCTACCACCTGTACGTAAATGAAACTGAAGGAATTACCGGGAACAGTGTTATCTGTTTCACCTGGTCGCCTTTTTTGTAGTAGTACCACGGGTTGAGGCGGTTGTAAACGTTGTACACCGAAAAATTCCAGATATAACTTTTTCCGGCGTTTTGCCGCTCAATGCGGTAGGAAAGGTTGAGGTGATGAAAATCGGGCATCTGGTAGTTGTTCACCGAATTGATTAAACTGCGCCGTGCAAACCATTCGGCGTTGTAGCGCGAGCCTTCCATCAGCGGCAGCGGAATGGCCTGGTATTCCTGTTCGGCCAGGGTAATGTACTTGCCCGATGCATAACTGAAGGTGGCGGAAAAGTCTTTGGTAATGGTTTTTCCTTTTTTCTGTTTTTCGCCCAGGTTCCAGTTTGTATTTATGTTAAGCTGGTGGCGGCGGTCGTAAGTATAAGGAAACATCCGGCCAAAGTTTATTTCGCTGAATTGGCGGGTGCTTTTGGAAAGCGTGTAGGTCACCCAGCCGGTTAAGCTGCCGGTTGTTTTTTCGGCCATCAACTCCAGTCCATACGATTTTCCCCGGCCCTGCTCCACATATTCTTCCCAGCTGTCGCCGCGTTCTTTTAAGGCCATGGTTCCTTCCCTGTACTGCACCACATCTTTCATGGCGGTATAAAAAGTTTCGGCTGAAAACTGATAATTTTTTGGGTCCCAGAATACGCCTGCCGAAAACAAGTTGGAAGTGCCGGGTTTGATTTTCCCGGTGGAAGAAACCCACAGTTCGGTGGGGATACCCAGCGTGGTGTTCTGCAGCTGGTGCAAAAACTGTTTCATGCGCGACCACGAAACTTTTCCTGAAACCTGCTCCGAAAAGAGGCGCCGTACCGACATCCGCGGGCGCAGGCTCCAGTAGTTTTTTCCACGGGTTGACAGGTTGCCGGCACGAAAACCGATGGCGCCTTTTGTTTTTTCCGTTATGTTTAGTTCACCCTCGGCATAAATTTCGGCAATAAAATTCCGGGTAAAAACATCGGTGTTCAGTTTAAACGAGGAGGAATCGGACCGGTAGGAAATAATTTCGGGACTGAACTGCTGCATGGAAAACTCGTACCCGAACCGGAGCATTTTTTCTGTTGCGGGGTACCAGTCAAAATCAGCTTTTGTGGTCCAGTCATTCAGGTTGCTGTAGCCTTTGTACACTTCGCCGCCTTTTTTATCGAACGCATTCAGGTACATTTGCCTGAACCGGCTGTTGTATGCCGAAAAATTGGCAAACAGCACGGGTGAAAAAATACGGTTCCAGCGCAAAACCGTGGTCAGGTTTTGCCAGTTGTAGCTAAACCGCGTATAATCTTTCCGGCGGGTGCTGCCGTCTTCCATGTTGTAGGCATCGCGGCCGGTGTAAAAGCTGAGGTAAACCCGGTTGCGCGGATTAACCACCCAGTTGGTTTTGGCGTTGATGTCCCAAAATCCGTAGGTCAGCGCTTGCTCGCCCTGCCCCTCCAGTTTTTGTGCGGCCAGCAACAGAGCATCGAGCCAGGTTTTCCGGGCCGAAACCATAAACGAAACTTTTTCGTTTACCACCGGGCCTTCTAAAGTAAAGCGCCCGGCAATGGGGCTGAGCGAAAACGTACCGGTTTGTTTGTGCAGGTTGCCCTCTTTCATGCTTACATCGAGCACTGAGCCCAGCCGCCCGCCAAACCGCGCAGGCAGGTTGCCCTTGTAAAGCCGGGTGTCTTTAATGGCGTCATTGTTAAAGGCCGACATAAATCCCCACAGGTGGTTTACGTTATACACCGGCACGCCGTCGAGGCGGATTAACGTTTGGTCGGGACTGCCGCCACGCACGCTGAACCCGGTGGAACCTTCGGTGGCAAACGAAACGCCGGGCAGCAACTGTATGGCTTTCAGCAAATCGGGTTCACCCAAAACAGCCGGGATACGTTCCACCTGCTGCGCGTTCAGCCGGTGCGTGCCCATGGCCGGCGAAAGCAAAAAATCTTCTTTGTGCGTGGCTTTTACCTCCACCTCTTTTATCCTGTTCCGGGTTTCGAGCATTATGGTAAGCAGTGTGTCGGTCTGAACGGCCAGCGTTTTCTGCAGCGGTTCAAAACCTACAAAACGAAACACGAGCGTAACTTTTCCGGGAGGAACGCTAAGGCTGAAAAACCCGAAATCATTGCAGGCTGCGCCCCTTTCATGTTCAGGAAGAAAAATCGTTGCGCCGGCAAGCCGTTCGCCGGTGGCCGCATCGGAAACAAACCCGCTGACGGTTACGGTTGGCTGTGCAGACGAATAAAAAGAAATTGCCAGAATGACAAAAACAGCAAGAATGCGTTTTATATGTTTTTTGACGGCCATTTTAATTTCTTGAAAATTCTTTTGAAACACCGGTAAACGAACCAAAAATCCCTGTGCCGCCTTGAATGTTGGAATAAATGGGAAAAGGTGCGTAGATAAACGGCATATCTTCGGCGTATATTTCCATGCGCTCCGTTAAAATGCTCGATTTCATGTACTTGTCGAGGTGGTAGTCGGTTGAGAGGAAAAAGATCTCCGGAGAAGACCCAACCATCGGGCGAAATTTTATTCGGATTACACCGTCCGGTAACTGACTGTCAGAAAACCGGATGTAATAGTCGTATTCGAATTTGTAATTTCCATGTTCACCGATATACCGATTAAAATCGTCGGCATATTCAAAACCTGAAAAAATGATGCCGGCAATATTTTTTTGTGCGTAAAAAACAGTTGTATCTTTTTGAGTTGTATCCGGCATTTGTTCGTAACCAGCCGCCGCTATCCAGTAGAAATTATCCTCATCCCTGCTGTCTTTAAAAGAAATCTGATAGCCGTCAATGAATGACGCTAATTCTTCAATAACTGCCTCAACTGTTTTGGGGACAGTGGTTTCACCCCCAGATTTTTTTGTTTCCAATATTTGCTTCCAACCGGTATTTTGTTTCCGGTTTCGGATTATAAGGCAAATAATAAGTCCCTGAATCAGAAAAGGAAAAACTCCCGACACTTTTATCATTTTCGAACAAAACAATTTCTGCATTTTTTACAAGTTCAAATGACTTGCTGGAAGAATTTATAAATTCTGTTTTAGTGAAGCCGGCTGTTATCGTATCCTTTCGGGTATTTAGGATACAATTTAAAACATATTCTTGTTTCGTATTTTTCAGGTCCAACTCCACATCGCGGATGCAACCTGAAAGTGCGGCCAGGAAAAAAATGAGTGTGGATGTCCGGATAAACGGCTTCATTTCATTTTCTGTGCTTATTTGAGTCTATACACCGGAACCTGAATCTTCAACTGCAAATACTTGTTACGGTGCGTGCTCACAAACGGAACAGCCGGGTCGTAAACCGTACGCTGGTATTTCAATCCGTAGGCGTATTCCAGCAGAATATCCACACCGCGCAAATCAACCCCGGCGCCCAGTTTCAGGTTGAAAGTGGTTTTATTGACATCCACATTAGCATTCAATGCACGGGCAACTTCAACCGCAGGATAAGCAAACTGTTTTGGGGTGAAAAAATATTTGATGCCGCCCGAAACTGCAAGGTGATTAAACGGCGTATTGTCAAAGTTTCCGTAAACAGGTTGTTCACTGTCATAGCCACCCGGCCCCAACAGATTTTTCTGCAAAAACACATCGCCGGAAAGGTTGTAATAATTTAGTTCAATTACCTGGTGAATTTTGGATTTCCAGTGGTCTTCAAAAAAAACTCCTGCAGACCAGCCCCAGCCGTTATCCATCTGGTTATTCAAATTGGAACCCAAATGCTGCGATTCGGGGTAAAAACGGATGCCCCCGCCGGTTAAGCCGATTTCGGTAATGCGTTGGGCATTGGTTGAAAATCCAAGGATTATAAAAATAAAAAATGCGGTTGTTTTAAAAGCTGTTTTCATGTGTATTTTTTATGAAAATGATAAAAAAATTGAAATTTATCTAAGATAATGATT
>CAZVAD010000158.1:2378-4895 GCA_964624645.1 uncultured Mariniphaga sp. | reverse complement strand
TCTTTCTTTCATACTTTTTCCAAAAAAACAAAGATAAGGCAAAAAGTGAAGAAAATAGATTTATTTTTTTGTGTACTCATTTGAAATTTTGACCAGCTAATTATCAGAGGCTATAATTAAATAAGGCTTGTTCCCAGATTATAAGCAGGAGCTGATTTGAAATTACAGTTGTGGATATTCAATTTGAGGCTTTTCCCCCACTCAACCCTTTTTGTCATCTTCTTGATGAACCATTGCTGATTTTAAATTGTTTTCTGCTTGTTAAAAAAAGACAAAAATGTCTCATTCGTTTTTTGAAATCTGGAAACTTGACAACAAAATTTTACTCCTTTTTATATAACTGTTGCAGTTTTTTTGCTTTCAGATGAAAAGGTAAAACCGCGGAAGCCGAAAAGCGGATAACAGAGTAGGCCATTTGATTAAATTAAAAAAGTATGAAAAAAAAGCCCGTTTCTCTTTGGTTTCTGTTGCCGGTCATTATGCTGTTCATGGTTGTTGCCTGCGATAAGGACGATGACGAAAAAGAACAGAATTCCGATTATTCTGAAGAGCTGACCAAGATTGTGTCCGCTAAATTTCTTGACAATGCAAAAGCGCTTGGATTTTCCATTCACAAGGGGAATAATCCGCCGGATGTTACCGGAGAGTGGAAAATAGACCCTATTGTAGCGAAAGATGGCGTTGCTCGCGTTAGTAATGCGGTGTTGTCGGTATTGAGCCAGGATGGCACCTCAATTCAACTGATGAACAAGTACCCTGCATATGGCGATCCGGTGCTCAAACAATTTATTATGGGTTCGGGAAATAATTTTACCATAGTGCATCATTACAGAATCTGGGGACAAGGAGCAGTCTATAATGCGCCTTATGTATTGTTGTTGTCCGGTACCAGAGAGGGAGCGGCTATTAAAAATCTTAAAATGGCTAATATCAGTTTGCCCTACGACTGGCCCGGTGGGCATGACGGATTAGAGCACAGTGATGGGGGCGTGATTGAAATCTATTCGGACGGAGACGGCACTTCTGAAAAGCTTTGAGCATTTGCCGGAAAGTTGATTTCAAAGCCGCAGGACTGAAATTACATTTCAATGCTGCGGCTTTGCTGTTTCTTTCCCAAAGAGTCTTCTGCCAGAATTATTGCTTTCAACAGTCTGAGCGATAAATATCCCGACCGGTATTTTGCTTGTAATCCCTGTTGTTTTAGCCTGTCTTTTCAGGGGGTGAAGAAAATTTTTCAAAAAAAGTCACGATTAATATTTCCCTTTTAAAGAAATATAATACCTTGCCCATTGCTTTCCGAAGCCATAAAATCTGAATGGATGTTGACCCGGAATTCACTGCTGTTCTTATCGTAAAATATCGTATTTCTTTAATCCCACAAGAGGAAAACCACTTCGGACAATTTATTATAAACTATTAAATATCAGATTGTATGAAAAATATCAGTTCACTCTCTCTCTTGTTTTTGATCTTTTTTTTGAGTGCCTGCAACTCAAATAAAAAAAATGACCCGTGGATAATCAATGCGCCTGCCGGCAATCGCTTCACGGCCATTGACAAAACAGGGGAAACCATCATTCCCAACGGACGGATTGTTGCGCCTGCCGGAAAAAGCATAGTGGTTGCCCCGCATCCCTACGGGCTGACATTAAGCCCGGATGGGAACACAGCAATCACCGCCAACTCGGGGACAAGCCCGCTTTCCATTTCAATCATCAGGAATATTTTATCTGATAATCCTGAGGTGCAGCAGATTCCGCCGGGACATGCCACCGACCAGGGAATTCTTGCTTCCGTTTTTATGGGGCTTGCGGTATCCAATGACAACAGCGAGGTTTATGTTGCGGGCGGACAGGAAAACGGGATCTATATTTTCGATTTGAAAACCGGAGATAAAAAGGATTTTATTGATTGTTCCTTTGTTTCGAAAAGCCAGGATTATTCGGACGGATACATTGGCGACATGGCGCTTTCAAAAGACGGGAAAAAGCTGTATGCAGTGGACCAGATTGGCTTTCGGATGATCATCATCAATACGGAAACAAAGGAAATTGAGCATAACGTTCCGGTGGGACGGTATCCGTTTGGGATTTGTCTTTCACCGGATGAGCAAAAAGTTTATGTTGCCAATGTCGGAATGTTTCAATATGCACTGGTTGACGGGATTACGAAAGAAAATCTGGTTGAAAAATCATTGAAATACCCGCCGTTTGCCTATGGAAGCAAAGAGATGATTGAAGGCATCAGGAATGACAGCGTTTCGGTGCCGGGACTGGGCGAGATGAATTCGCCGGAAGCTTTTTCGGTGTTTACCATAAGTCTGGCAAATCCTGAAAAACCGGAAGTCATTGCAAAGACCAAAACCGGAAATTTGGTGGGTGCGCTTGTTGAAGGCATTCCCGCCGTTGGGGGGTCAAGTCCGAATTCACTGGTGTCAACCGGTGATTATGTGTTTGTTACGAACGGAAACAACGACAATATCTCCGTGATTTCCATTGAAAAAGATACCATTGAAAG
>CAZVAD010000158.1:0-2278 GCA_964624645.1 uncultured Mariniphaga sp. | reverse complement strand
ACGGAAACAACGACAATATCTCCGTGATTTCCATTGAAAAAGATACCATTGAAAGCACGATTTACATCAAACCCGACAAGCGGGTGCAACAGTTTCGCGGGGTCATTCCCTTTGGGCTGGCGCTCTCGCCGGATAATCAGAAATTGTATGTTGCCTGTTCGGGAATCAATGCAGTTGCTGTGGTGGACGTGAAAAAACTGGAGGTGATTGGCTACATCCCGACCGGCTGGTTCCCGGCAAAACTCAAGGTGAGCAATGACGGTAAAAAACTGATTGTTGCCAATTCCAAAGGGTTTGGAAGCGGCCCCAACGGAGGCTACACCTTTGATCCGGGGCCGGAGGGAAGTTACATCGGCTCGCTGATGAAAGGGACAGTTCAGGTGATTGATATCCCTACGGAGAAGGAGTTGAAAAAATATACCGAACAGGTGATTTCCAATAATTTTGATTTTGAACGCGCTTCATCGGCAAAGTTTGAACACCGGAAAAATAATCCGGTACCGCTCTATCCGGGGGAAAAAGAGAGTCCGATCAAACATATTGTGTTCATTTCAAAGGAGAACCGCACCTATGACGAAGTGTTCGGGCAGATTGAAAAGGCGAAAGGCGATCCCGGACTGGCACGGTACGGGTTGAATGCAACTTTCAGAAACAACAACAGGACAGAAATTGTGGAAAATGCGGATGTGATGGTAAACCACCTTAAACTGGCGCGTGATTTCGCCATGGCAGACAATTTTTATGTGGATTGCGATCACTCTGCCGATGGGCACCGCTGGCTTGTGAATACCTATCCCAATGAATGGATGGAGACCTGCACTTCGGCCAGTTATGGCCGTAACCGCAGCTTCAAATTTGATTCAAAAGCGCCCGGAATTTATGCCATGAACAGTTCGGCAGGCGCTATATATCCCGAAGAATACAATGAAGCAGGCTCCATGTGGGATCATCTGGAGCGGAATGCGATTGATTTCTACAACTTTGGCTTCAGCATCATGTTTGAGCCGGCGATTTATAATGCGCAATATAAATATGAAGGAATACGGCATTATGTGAATTTCCCGTTGCCACAGCCCATCTGGGACAGAACTTCAAAAACATACCCGACCTACAATACGGCAATTCCCGATCAGTTTCGCATTGACCAGTTCAAAAGGGAATTCAATGAGAAATGGATGGACGGGAACGGAACCATGCCTTCGCTTATGACTGTAATTATCCCGCAGGATCATGGTGCAGGCGACCGTCCCGAAGCGGGTTACCCTTTCCGGGAAAGCTACATGGCTGACAACGATCTGGCTGTGGGAAGAATTGTTGAATTCCTGTCGCACACGCCTTATTGGGAAAATATGCTGATCGTTATCACTGAAGATGATGCCCAGGGCGGCGTGGATCATGTGGATGCCCATCGCAGCATTTTAATGGTTATCTCTCCGTGGGTGAAAAAGGATTTTGTAAGTCATGTGCACTACAGTTTCGGAAGTATCTTCAAAACTTTCTGGAATATTTTAGGACTTCCTTACCTGAACCAGTACGATGCCGGAGCGAATGATCTTGCAGATTTTTTTGCTGAAACTCCCGACTATACGCCCTATAAAGCTATTCCGGTGGATCCGAGAGTTTTTGACCCGCAGAAAGCGCTCGATCCTTTTGATGAAAACTTTGACTGGAAAGCATTGGAGGAGTCGCCAGTGATGGATGATTCGGAAGACATGTACAGAGAGAGCAAGGAGAGGGACGAAGACCGTCTGAATTACAGGGAAAAGGAAAAAATTGACATTAAAAATTAATATTATGAAAGCACTTATCCAAAAAAGTTTTCATTCAGTTTTGCTCGCTTTTGCCATTATACTGATTGGAACAGAAGTCTTTGCTCAGAATGAGAGCGCTAAAATCCAGATTGGAACACAGCCGGATGGGAGCATTCTGGTTCCTACCAACCAGTTGCTGAAACCGGCAGGTTTTCAGGTCTATTTCCCGGGACGTCCGGTGGACCTGGCTTTGATTCCCGACAAAGGGTTCGTCATCGTGAAAAACAAAAACTCGCTTGAACTGATCCGGCTTGGCGACAGAACCATTCTTCAGTCGTTACCGTTTCCCAAGAGCGGCGCATCTTTCACCGGTGTTTACTATTCTGAAAAGAGCAGTAAAATTTATGTTTCCGATGCCCGAGACCATCTTTTGGTGGCGAATCTCGACAAGAACAATATTTTAAGCTGGGACACGCCCATTGAAATGCCGAAACCTGAAATCGGCGGAAATCCGCTGCCTGTCGGGT
>CAZVAD010000157.1:0-4910 GCA_964624645.1 uncultured Mariniphaga sp. | reverse complement strand
CACGGAGGTAGGGCTGCAAATTCATCCGATGACTTCAAGGTCAGCCAAGGAATGGTAATCCACTTTCAGCCACTTCGCGGTTACGATATGTTTGATGTCGGTTTGTTGCTGATGTACTGCTGGTTATCTGTTCTCATTTTTCCACAAAAAAGTATCCATCATCGGCGGGCGATAATGGATACCTGCACCGGCAGAAAAATCAATCTGCCGGAAAATATCAAAAACTCCGGAAATAAACTTTATCCAACTGCAACAGCGATAAGGAAGGTTACGGCCAGTGCAATAATTGCATAAAGCTCGGGGAATACGGCGAGGATCAGTGTTTTTCCTGCCACGTCGTGACCCGATCCAACTGCTGCAATACCGTTTGCACAAACCTGTCCCTGACGGATGGCCGACAGCAAACCTACGAGGCCTAATGCCAAACCGGCACCAAATACCGACGCGGCAACACCCCAGCCAATACTCAGATCAAGCAGCCCATAACTGCTCATCAGGAAGTAACCGGCAAAGCCATACAACCCCTGGCTGCCCGGAAGTGCCGTAAGCATAATATAGTTACCAAAAGCTTCCCCGTTCTTTTTCATTGCCCCTACCGACGCGTTTCCGGCGATAGTAGTACCATACGCACTGCCAACCCCTGAAAGGCCGACCATTAATCCAATTCCAATGTAAGCTAAAACAATAGGTTCCATTCTCGATTTATTTAAAATTATTACTTGTTAATTTACTTATTCTGTAGTTTTTACAGCCGGCTCGGCAAAAGGGCTATACGCTGTGCCGCCGCCCGTAAATCCTGCATTTTTATAAAATTCGACAAAAGTCAACCGGATGGGGTGCACAAATGCGCCCAATCCCGACATAAAAATTGTTATGCCATGCCCGGCCAGCAATATGATAATCATCACCAACGGCCCGACAATCACAATATCCGGCTTCATGCTCATGGCCATATTGTTGAACACCATGCCAAGAATTGCGCTGGAGATGCCTAAGGCAAACAACCGGACGTAGGAGAGTAAATCGCCCAAAAGGCCGGTGAGCATCCCGTAAACATCCCACAAACCGGCGCCAAAATTGATAAAAATATTGCGCTTCGGATGGTTCAGCAACAGGATAAGTATTCCGGAAACGACAAAAATAACCGTCTGAACCAATCCTGCCGTTTCAGCAGAAATGATCTCTTTCGATTTCAGTCCGAAAACAGCAACAAGGCCAATCAGCAAAATCAGCCAGCCAATGGTTGAAAGCGAATACATGAATCCGTTCACCCGGCTGATATTAAACACTTTCAGCACCATACCGAAAAGCACCTGAACAGCTCCCACAATCAGGGAAAGGCTGAATAACTGGTCGGTACTGATCATGTAGTCTTTCACACCGTCAAGGAAAGGAATTCCGGCATTTGCAAGTTCGATTCCGAAGAAAGTTCCCGTCAGCGATCCAAAAATGACGGTTCCCAACCCCAGCCATTGGGCAAGGCTGAGTGCCGCTTTTATGTTTGGAAATTTCTTTTTCATAAACTGTGCGGCAATGATCATCACCAGACCATAGCCTGCATCGCCCATGGCAAAGCCAAAAAACATCATGTAGAAAGGCGCAAAAAACGGCACCAGGTCCAGTTCCTTGTGGTTGGGCAAATCATATAAGCCGCCGATAATTTCATAAAGCCGCGAAAACCTGTTATTTTTCAGCAGAATCGGAACTTTCTCATCATCTTCCGGCTCTTCGGAAGTGTGCAATACCTGATTCTCTTCGAGATAACCATCAAGTTCCGCTTTTTTGATTTCAGGAACCCAGCCTTCAAGCATTTTTACTTTACCCTCCACTTCATCAGCGGTTTGCAAAAGGGCATTCTGTTCTGAAAAACTCTGCTCCAGCTCCCGCTGATAGCTGTTCAGCAACGGCTTGCAATGGGATGCAATCTGCTTCAATTCATTATTCAGCGTTTCGATTCTATTCTGAGCATACTTGATTTCCCAGGACACACGGCCAAATGATTTTTGGGGAAGAATAAGCTCTTCAGCACCGGGAAGTATATCGTCTTCGTCCTCAGCATCAATCCTTTTTCCCTTTTCTATTTCAACAAAATAGCGATAACCTTCAAAATCGCATATGGTACGCAGGTAATGTTTCTCTTCCCATTCCGGGTTGTATCTGCGCGTGGGAACAGTCATAAAACGGATATGCAAATCATTTTCCTCAAGGTTTTTCACCTTTTCCCATTCAAAGTCGCCCCAGGGAAGCAGTTGCTTTTTTTCTTTTTCAAACTGAGCAATCTGCTGCGTTGTTTCTTCAATATCTTTCTCAATTTTCTTCAAGCGCTCATAGACTTCCTGTCCGTTTTTGAAATCCGGAGCTTCGCCCGTTTCTTCTGCAGAAAGCATGTGCAGCTTTTTAAATTCTTTGTCCACATCGGACAGATGCCGGAGAATATCCTGCATTTCAGGGGTGGGTTCGTTGTTTCTTGTGTTGATGTGCACTACTCCGATTTTGCGGATATCTTTCAGGAATCCTTTGTATGCAGAGTGATGCACCAAAAACACATATTTATACATGGGCACAATCATGCTTCTTCCTCCTGTCTTTGTTTTTCCTGTCTGTTTTTCACGATTTTCTGTGCTGATTTGGACAGATTATCCTGATCTTCCAGAAAACGTTTGATTTTGAGTATTGCATCATGGAAACCGGGGATCTGCACCTTTTCGTAAAGGTTCACTTTTTGGGTGGTTTTCTTCCGGATGAAATCGAGCAATTCCATTTTCCGGAGAAAGACTTCACGTTCTATGGCTACTTCAGCAATTTTTTTGATGATTGCAATTCCTTCGGGAAACCATGCCGGTTGACTCAATAAATTATCCGTGTTGGTTTCAAAAACAATATTTTCAAGCACCGGCGTGAAAACCCCTGCAATCTTTTTGGACGAAAGTTCAACATCTTTGATCTGAATGAGCGTTTGGTCAAATTCCCCCCACAAACGCGACATATTTTCGTAAGATGCTATATGTCCGTTGTAGGTTTGCTCCAGTTCGGAAGCCCGGTCCCTTGCCCGTTTCACCTCCACCCGCAGTGCAGACTCCTTGTTTTTCAGGGTGGGCAGCGCCCGCTCCCTGACTTTCAGCTGCTTTTCAAGCGATTATAGCCACTTATGTTGCTTTTTTACTGATTATTTAATCCCTATTCAACCCTTTTCAATCCTGATTTTTCCAGTATTTGTTCATCAGATTTTCGCGGATTGCCACTTCCGCTTTGGAGAAATATTCTCCAAAAAGCTCCCAGGTGGTGTCGAGCATCTTGTCGGTATCAATATTCACGTCAATGGCCAGAAGCTTATCGGAATATTCCTTTGCAAATTTCAGCGTCCGTTCGTCGTAATCGGTCAGGTCGAAACCGTTTTCCAGCTTTGTGCGGGCATTGGCGGCATCGGCGTAGAGCCGGATTGCCGAGTTCATCACCTGCGGATGGTCTTCGCGGGTCTGTGTCCCGATCACAAGCTGTTTCAGCCGCGAAAGCGAGCGGAACGGATCCACGATGACCTTTCCGATTTCGGTATCACGGCGCAGGAAAAGCTGTCCTTCCGTGATGTAGCCGGTATTATCGGGAATGGCGTGGGTGATGTCTCCGCCCGAAAGGGTCGTAACCGCAATGATGGTGATTGAACCGCCTGTGGGGAACTGCACCGCCTTTTCGTAAATTTTTGCCAGGTCGGAATAGAGTGAACCGGGCATACTGTCTTTTGACGGAATCTGGTCCATACGGTTGGAGACGATGCTGAGCGCATCGGCATAGAGCGTCATGTCGGTGAGCAGCACCAGCACGCTTTCGTTCTTGTCCACCGCAAAATATTCGGCGGCAGTGAGCGCCATATCCGGTACCAGCAGTCTTTCCACCGGCGGATTTTCGTTGGTGTTCACAAAACTGACAATCCGGTCGAATGCGCCGGCATTGTCAAAAACATTCTTGAAGTAGAGGTAATCGTCGTTGGTCAGTCCCATGCCGCCAAGGATGATTTTATCGGTTTTGGCACGCAGGGCCACCATCGCCATAACCTGATTGTAAGGCTGGTCGGGGTCGGCAAAAAATGGAATTTTCTGTCCCGAAACCAGCGTATTGTTCAAGTCAATGCCTGCAATTCCGGTGGCAATGAGGTTTGATGGCTGCTGGCGGCGCACCGGGTTCACCGACGGGCTGCCGATGTCGCGCACTTCGCCCTGAATTTCAGGGCCGCCGTCAATCGGCTCGCCATAGGCGTTGAAAAAACGCCCGGCCAGTTCATCGCTCACTTTCAGTTGCGGCGGTTTTCCCTGAAAACTCACTTCGGCATTGGTGGGGATCCCTTCGGTTCCTTCAAAAATCTGAAGGGTGACCTCATCGCCCATGATTTTCACAACCTGAGCCATTCTGCCGTTCACGAGGGCAATCTCATCGTAGCCTACATCGTTGGCCTTCAGGCTGACCGTTGCCTTGGTAATATTTGTCAGTTTGGTATATACTTTCTGAAATGCCTGGCTTTCCATACTGTATTCTTTTTCTCTTGTTATTCTATTGCCTTAATTAATTCACCTGTTTTTGCATCATCTCCTCAAGGGCTTTTTCGTGCTGTTCAAATTTTTCAGACCGGAATTCAGAATAATTCATCTGCTTGAACACGTTGATCATTTCCTTGAAGAAAAAGCTCACATCCTCAAAATGGTTGAATGAGAAGCTGCTGTCAGCCACTTCCAGAACTTTGGACAGCATATATTGCTGGCGTTTCATCGGCGTGGAGGCATCCACTGCGTCGAAAGCATCCTGTTGCAGGATAACAAAGTCAATGAGTTCCGATTTCCAGAAAGTTTCATGGAAAGAGAGCGGAACGCCGTCGTCGCCCAAAATATTGATCTGCTCCATGGCTTCCTTGCCACGCAGCA
>CAZVAD010000156.1:0-4919 GCA_964624645.1 uncultured Mariniphaga sp. | reverse complement strand
AAGAGTTTGCCAGGTTCAGGTAATGGGGGAATGATTGTGGCCACTTTCTCAACCCCGTTTTATCAGATGAACTAACGAAATACTAAATACAGGCCATTCCCGGCTAAAAGCATAAGATAAAGCACAAAAGGCTTTATCCGTCAATTTTAACCTGACATTACACTATGCATTTCTAACTATCATTTTACATTTTTTTCATAGGACAGCTGTCAGAAGAAGCAAACATTAAATACGTGTGAAAAAAGAAGTTATGTTTTGGTAATTAAAAAAAAGAAAATACTTTTGCAGTCCCGATTATTGTCCGTATTAATAAATAGTGTAAAAGATTGATTTCCTTTGGATAACACCTTTCAGGGATGCCCGAAAAACCTGAAAAAACCACAGGAAAAAGTTAAATGTTGAACAAAAAAATTTGGACGAGTGAATACATTAAGTTATAAAACCATTTCGGCGAACAAGGCAACCGTCAATAAAGAATGGCTGCTCATTGATGCTGAGGATATGGTACTTGGCCGTTTGGCCAGCGAGGTGGCAAGGCTTCTCAGAGGCAAGCATAAACCGGAGTTCACCCCTCATGTTGACTGTGGCGATTACGTCATCATCATCAACGCTGAAAAGGTAAAACTCACCGGTAACAAGCTGACCGACAAGGTTTATGTTCGTTACACCGGTTATCAGAGCGGACTGAGGAAACAGACGCCACAGCAGGTTCTGGAAAAATATCCTGAGAGACTTGTTGAAAAGGCTGTCAAAGGAATGTTGCCAAAAAACAAACTCGGAAGGCAAATGTTCCGTAATCTGCATGTAGTGGTCGGTCCCGAGCACAAGTACGAAGCACAAAAGCCAAAAGTTGTTGATTTAAGTACGAATAATTAAGGAAAATGGAAGTAGTTAATACAATAGGACGTAGAAAAGCTGCAATTGCACGCATATATGTAAATGAAGGCAAAGGGAATATCACCGTCAACAAGCGGGATTTCAAAGAATATTTTCCGACAAGCACTTTGCAGTACATTGTTCTCCAGCCGTTGAATCTGATGGAAGTTGCTGAAAAATACGACATCAAAGTGAATCTCGGCGGCGGTGGTGTAAAAGGCCAGGCCGAAGCGCTGCGATTGGCAATCACCCGCGCACTGATGGAGATTGATCCCGAATCGAGAAAGGAACTGAAAGCTGCCGGCTTTGTAACAAGAGACCCACGTGTTGTTGAACGCAAAAAACCGGGACAGCCAAAGGCAAGAAAACGCTTCCAGTTCTCAAAACGTTAATATTATTATTTATTGTTAAACATCATGGATCTAAAACGGTTGAGACTTCCATCACCGGAACTACTCAACGGTTGCTTTTAGAATCATTAAAAAAGTAAACAGATGCCAAGAGTATCATTTCAGGAATTATTGGATGCAGGCGCCCATTTTGGTCACCTGAAAAGAAAATGGAATCCGAACATGGAGCCTTATATTTTCATGGAAAAGAACGGAATCCACATTATCGATCTGCAAAAGACGATTGTAAAAATTGATGAAGCAGCGTCTGCCGTGAAGCAGATTGCCAAATCAGGCCGAAAAATTCTCTTTGTTGCCACAAAAAAGCAGGCCAAAGAGTTAGTTGCCGACCTGGTAAAAGAAGTTGACATGCCCTATGTAACGGAGCGCTGGCCGGGCGGTATGCTCACCAACTTCCCCACCATCCGCAAGGCGGTGAAAAAAATGGTTTCCATTGACAGAATGGCGAAAGAACCCAGTTGGGAGAATCTGTCAAAAAGGGAAAAACTCCAGATTACCCGTCAAAGGGCAAAACTGGAGAAAGTATTGGGCAGTATTTCCGACATGGCACGCCTGCCCGCAGCACTGTTCATCGTTGACGTGGTGAAAGAGAAAATTGCGGTGCACGAAGCACAACGCTTAGGTATTCCCATCTTTGCCATTGTGGATACCAACTCCAATCCCGACGGGATTGATTTCGTAATTCCCGCCAACGACGATGCCTCACAGTCAATCAAGCTCATTGTAGGAGCAATGACAGAAGCCATTCGTGAAGGACTGAACGAAAGAAAAGCAGAGAAAAAAGACGAGGACGACGAAACTTCCAGAAAGAGAAGCCGCAGAAAGCCGAGGAGAGAGAGAAAAGCCAGGCCGGAGCTTCCTGAAGATGAAGAGGAAAAAGAAGAGGAAGAAGTAATTGATACTGACGATGTGGATGATGACTCAGATGATCAGATATCAGAAGACGACGATCAGGATGACGATGATAGCACAGATGATGAAGACTTCGCAGACGACGAAGATTAATGAACAGGATTTTATAAATATTTAAATATATTATTATGTCTTTTACAACAGCCGACGTAGTAAAACTGAGAAAAGTAACAGGCGCAGGAATGATGGATTGTAAGAATGCCCTTACAGAAGCCGGTGGAAATTTCGAAAGAGCGCTTGAAATCATACGTGAAAAGGGAAAACTCGTAGCCAGCAAACGTGCCGACAGAGAGGCAACCGAGGGAGCCGTTCTTGCCGGAACAACCAGCGATAATAAATTCGGAGCGGTGGTCGTTCTGAATTGCGAAACCGATTTTGTGGCAAAAAATGAAAACTTCGTTGCATTCACGAAAAGCATTCTGGATGTGGCGCTGAACGACAAGCCGGAAAATCTTGATACACTGAAAGGCCTCAATATCGACGGAAGAGCCATCGACGCACAGGTAACCGAACAGACCGGAGTTATCGGTGAAAAACTTGACCTCTCCTATTATGGGAAAATTTCAGCCGAAACAGTGGTCAGCTACATTCACCCGGGAAACAAACTGGCTTCCGTGGTTGGATTCAGCAAAGCCGGTGTTGAACAGCAGGTAGCAAGGGATATCGCCATGCAGATTGCTGCAATGGCTCCTGTTTCCGTGGATGTGGATTCAATTCCGCAGGAAGTGATTGACAAGGAACTGGAAATTGCAAAGGAAAAATTCCGTCTGGAAGGAAAGCCCGAAGCAATGTTGGACAGAATTGCGCAGGGCGCTCTGCAAAAATGGTATAAAGAGGTTACTCTGCTGAATCAGGCATTTATCAAAGACGGAAAAATTACCGTGAAAGATTACCTGGCTCAGTATGATAAAGACCTGAAAATTACCGGTTTTGAACGCTATGCTTTAGACGCATAACCAATATATTTAACAGGATCAGTGCCCGGGTTACTTCCGGCGCAAAAAAGGTTGTCCGGTTTTTCCGGGCAACCTTTTTTATTTTTCAAAATGTCGTTTGCAAAATATCAATCTGTAAGGCAGGCGGCAGATATCCTAAAAGTGTGCATTTACTATTTTGATTTCCAGCAAAGTTTAACCCGGAATCTGCATTAGAAAAAGAGAATATTTATCGGGCAACCGGCAACAAAAAGGTCTTTTGCTGTTTATAAATAATTTGAGAATTTGAAAAGTGAAAGTTTCTAAAATTGTCTTTTCAGGAGTTATCGACTGATAAAAACAAATAAGTTCAAGGCAACCGCATCAGTTACCCTGAACCTATCAATTTTCACTTATAAATGTCTCTTATCTAAGCTTTGCAATGTTATTGTGGATTTTATCCACGGCATTGATAATGTCGTCCATGTCTGATTTTGATCCAAGCATGAGTCCGCCATGCCACATCCAAAGAGATGAATCATAAGTTTTTATCAATTCCGGGCAGTGATTTTTCTCTTTGTATTTTTCAAAATTCAGTTCATCAGCAGTATAAAACTTTTTGTAAATATCGGATTTGAATACCTCACTAATCATGGGTTGACCGTAAAGTGGGTCGTTCGGATAACCGGTCCCCATTGGAATACCTTCAGCATTGAGTGCTTCAATGAATCGTTGGCGGGGAAGGCCGTTAAGTTTATCCTGATTATAAACCATGGCGTAAATGTAATAAGATGCTTCGGTCGCACCTTTGTGCAATTTGACCGGTGTAACGCCCGGATATACTGCAAGTTTCTCGTTCAAATATGCTCCGTTATCGTTCCTGATTTTGTGCTGCTCCTCAAGATTTTCCAACTGGCACAAACCAATAACTGCCTGATATTCAGCCATACGAATCTTATTGGCTAAAATAAGCGCCGTAATTGAACTGATTTGTCCGGACACAGAACCGGAGGCATAACCGAAATTATGATACGAATATAGCCTGTCGTAGTATTCAGTATTGTCGGTCAGAATTCCGCCTCCTTCTCCAATGGGAAGGTTTTTTGATGCCTGAAAGCTAAAGCAGCCTGCATTGCCAAAAGACCCGACTCTTTTGCCATCTATCTTTGCCAAGTGTGCCTGGCAAGCGTCTTCCACTACAAATAAATTGTGTTCTTTGGCTATCTTCATAATTGCCGGCATGTCTGAAGGATAACCACAAATGTGAACCGGCAGAATACCCTTGGTTCGCGGAGTAATTTTCTTCTTGATTTGCTCGGGATCCATCTGAAAGGTCTCCGGATCAATATCTGCCCAAACAGGCATGGCTCCTTTATATAAGATACCAAAAATCGAGGCGCTGAACGTATAAGGAGAACAAATCACCTCATCACCAGGTCCAATATCTGATTGCATCCAGGCGGCGCTCAAGGCATTCGTTCCGTTAACCGTGGAAAGACAGTGCTTGGAACCGTGCATTTCTGCCCATTTGTTTTCAAATTCAGTTACTTTGCGACTACGCGACCAGACCCGGTTCCCCATCACTTCGTTCATTTTGGGATTGAACTTTTCAGCATCCCACTGTGGCCACGGAAGCCATTTCTTATCCCCCCGAACAGGAGACCCACCCAGAAGCGCAAGTTTGTTTGCCGTATCTTGTGAACAACTCATAAAAGGTGACGAAACTGCCATACCCGTAGTAACAGCAGCTGTTGTACCTATAAAATGTCTGCGACTGATTTCACTACTTTTCATTTTGACTGGTTTT
>CAZVAD010000155.1:0-5045 GCA_964624645.1 uncultured Mariniphaga sp. | reverse complement strand
AGAAAAACTATTGTCAATCCCGGGAACAATTGCCACCGGATTCATCCGGTGGGGGTAAAAACAACATCCTTCCTACCGGGCTTTAGCCCCAATGGTTATACCCCATATTCAACCCTTGCAGGTAGGGTGTCCAAAACTTTGTTCCAGAAATTAGAATAAACTCTCAATCTTTTTTATGCTGTTCTCAACAAAAAAAGACGACGTTATTCATTAAGCAATATAGTTTTTCTTCTTGTTTATTTGATTGATTATTAGTATATTTACATTCTGAAATCATTAAAAATTAATTATGAAAAAAGATAATAAAGAGTTTGAAAACACTATTTTAAAAGAGCAGCTATCTAAGTTGAAGAAAGAGAATTTAAAACTCAAAAAGCAAGTGGAAAAATATAAAACTGAAAAAGAGTTACTGAAAAAAGAATTAAAAAAAAACGACGTTTAGAAAACAACATTAAGCAAAGAACAAGAACAATCACTATCGAGCCTGTTAAGGGACATCAATACTCAGAACTTACGGTCAGATTAAGCAACAGACTATACTCTGGCACTAATTGTGGACTCAGACAAGTGGTGAAAATTCTGAAAATAATAAATGAAACATTTGATAATTTATTAGGAAAGATCCCTTGTTACAATACCATTGAAAATTGGGTAAAGAAGTGTGGATTAAGTCTATATAACTCCTCGGGGGAAAGGCTCAGATCAGGTAAATATGCACAAATTGTTGATGAAAGTATGATGATTGGAAGCGAGAAATTACTTCTAACACTTGCAATACCTGCTCAACATCAAGGAGCTCCTCTTAATTGCAGCAACATAAATATCTTAGATATGGCTGTAGCAGAGAGCTGGAATAGCGAAAGAGTTAAAACACAACTTGAAAGCGCTACAAGTAGAGTTGGAAATCCTCCCGAATATGTAATTAGCGACAACGCTATCATATTGAGCAAGGGAATAAAAAGTGCCGGATTCAAACACCAACGTGATATAAGCCATTCTTTAGGTATGTTTTTAGAGAGAATCTATAAAAATGAGCCTGATTTTATTACCTATTGCAAACTTATGACCGAGCCTAAATTCAAGTACAATATGAAGAGAGTTGCTTATTTACTTCCTCCTAAACAACGGACTATAGCACGATTTATCAATATGTCGGACTGGATTAAATGGTCTTCTAAACTACTTGAAATATATCACACTTTATCAAAGCAAGAGAAACTCATTTTTTCATTTATTCCGTCTAATGCATCTCTAATTGAAGAATTATCAGAAGTAATGAGGTGTATCAACAATATTGAGTCGCTCTGTAAAAACAAGGGCTTGTCAGAAGAGACAGTAGTAAAATGTCAGCAAGAAATAAAGAAGGGTCTTTTAAACGGAAATCAAAGGATGATACAATTAGGAGAAGATATAGGTGAATTCTTAAAAGAGGAAATTAAGAATGTAAAAACTGGCACAACTCACAATAACTCCTCTGATATTATTGAATCTATTTTTGGAAAATACAAATCTAGGAAATCACCCAATAAATTAAATGGGGTAACATCATTCATCCTTTTTATGCCTTTATATACGAGACTTTCCGGGAATTATGATCATAAATTTAATTTTAAAAAAGCACTTGAAAACAATACAATAAAGGATATTAATTTGTGGAGTAAGGAAAACTTAAGCCAAAACTTAATGCAATTACGTAATAAAAAACTAAATAAAGTAGCTTGAAATTGGGAACAAAGTTTTGGACACCCTACCTTGCAGGGTTGTAGGTCAGCAATAATCTGAGAAATCAGATAAATCATATAAATCCCGGTTCAGACAATTACCACCGGCGGTTGCACCTATTCAACCCTCCCGAAAGCTTTCAGGAGGATGAGCAGCCAGTTTTTCCTGATACACATCAAAGGCCCTGTTTCCAAAACATACAATAACCACTTGCTCCATGGATTCATCCTCTTTCAGAAAATTGATGATTTCAGTCAGCGCAATTTTTGCGGCCTTTTCAATCGGGTAGCCGTAAACTCCGGTACTGATTGAAGGAAACGCAATGGTTTTTACTCCGTTCTCCTTTGCAATGGCCAGGCTGTTTTTGTAACAATTTGCCAGCAGTTCCTCTTCCCCGCTTTGGCCGCCATTCCAAACCGGCCCCACGGTGTGGATCACATGTTTTGCAGGCAGGTCATACCCTTTGGTGATTTTTGCCTCTCCGGTTTCACAACCGTTCAGCGCTCTGCACTCCTTTAATAACTCCGGCCCTGCTGCCGCATGGATTGCCCCGTCCACCCCGCTGCCGCCCAAAAGCGAGTGGTTTGCGGCATTAACAATTGCATCCACTTTTTGGTGTGTGATGTCGCCCATCACGATTTTCAGTCTTTTTCCCATGATCATCCTGTATTTTAACGGTATTAAATGTATATATAGCCCAACTACGTGAGATTTGCCGAAAAGATACTAAATGATATGCTTTTAATTCCTATTTTTATTCCTGAAAATTAAAAATTATGGATGTACGTATTGAAGAAAGCTGGAAGAAGGCGCTGGCGGAGGAGTTTGGAAAGCCTTATTTTGCCCGATTGGCTGAATTTGTCCGGGATGAATATAAAAACCGTACCATCTATCCGCCGGCAAGGCTCATTTTCAATGCTTTTGACCAGTGCCCGTTCAGCAATGTGAAAGTCGTAATTCTTGGGCAAGACCCTTATCACGGGCAGGGACAGGCGCACGGACTTTGCTTTTCGGTAAATGACGGGGTTCGCATTCCGGCCAGTCTGCTCAACATTTTCAAAGAGCTGAAGAATGACACCGGCAAAGAGGTTCCCCGAAGCGGAAATCTTTCCGGTTGGGCAGAACAGGGGGTGTTGCTGCTGAACGCCATGCTTACCGTGAGGGCAGGGCAGGCCGGCTCACACCAGAACAGAGGATGGGAGCAGTTTACGGATGCCGTTATCCATAAAATCAATGCGGAAAAAGAGCATGTCGTTTTTATTTTATGGGGAAATTATGCCATAGAAAAAGCCCGGTTTATTGACCAGAATAAGCATTTGATACTGAGGTCGGTTCATCCTTCTCCGATGGCGGCAAGCCGCGGGTTTTTCGGCAACCGCCATTTCAGCAAAACCAACCTGTTTCTTCAGCAACACGGAATGGAACCCATCCGGTGGTGAATGCCCATGGGGTTCAGGCGCTCTTGCCTCCTTTTGAACATTCGTAAATCAGGATATTTATTGCTGTTCAATAAGTTTTTTCCGGAGTGCAATTTTATTGGTTTTTCCTACGCTGGTTTTATCAATTGCGTCCACCCGGCGAATTTTCAGGGTGATGGCTTCGCGCGGAAGAACTCCTGCTTCCACGCTGCTTTTTATCATCTGAATGATTTCCTTGTCGTCAAATTCAGCGTTGCCGTTCGCAACAATCACAGCCAGCGGCACTTCACTCCAGGTCAGGTCGGGCATTCCGATTACCGCCACTTCGGCCACCCCCTCATGTTTTGCAATCACGTCTTCCATTTCGAGGGAGCTGAGCCATTCGCCGCCCACTTTGATAACGTCCTTGGTGCGGTCGGTGATGCGCAGACTTCCGTTTTTATCCACGCAGGCCACATCGTTGGTGTGCATCCAGCCGCCGTCCCACAATTTTTCAGAATGGATGGTGTCTTTCAGGTATCCCTGAGTCAGATAGGGCGACCGCACAATGATCTCCCCGGCGGTCTTATCATCAGCCGGCACATCTGTTCCTTCTTCATTTACCACCCTCACCTGAACCAGTCCGACCGGTTTGCCGGTGCGGCAGCGGGCGGCAACCTGCTCCTCGTGCGGCAGCTCCAGCTCTTCGGCGGTGAGGTGAGAGACCGCCAGAACCGGACAGGTTTCGGATAAACCATAGCCGCCAAAAACATCAATCCCGCGTTTTAAGGCTTCCGAGGCAATGGCTTTCGGAAGCGCCGCCCCGCCAATGATGCAGGTCCATCCGGAAAAATCAATATTCGCCGCTTCGGGCGATTTCAACAGCATGTTTAAAATGGTGGGGACACAATGGCTGATGGTAACCTTATGTGAAACCAACAGGTTCAGCAGTGTGGACGGCACATATTTTCCCGGATAAACCTGTTTGATTCCGAGGAACGTTGCCGCATAGGGAATTCCCCAGGCGTGCACGTGGAACATGGGCGTCAGCGGCATATAGACCGACTCGCGGTGCATCCTTCCCTGAACGGCAGGCGATGCCAGCGCCCCCATCGTGGTGAGCGTGTGAAGCACCAATTGCCGGTGCGAAAAATAGACGCCCTTGGGCAGACCGGTGGTTCCGGTGGTGTAGAATGTGCTTGCCCGGGTATTTTCGTCAAATTCGGGGAAATCAAATTCAGGCGAAGCGTTGCTCAGCATTTTTTCGTATTCGCCAACAAAACGGAGCCGTGTGCTGATGCCGTTTTGGCTTTCGTCAATCAGAATGAATTTCCGCCCGTTGACAATCCGTCCTTTAATGGCGTCCAGCAGCGGCAGAAAATCCGAATTGCAGATAATCACATCATCCTCGGCGTGTTCGATGGTGTAAGCCATCTGTTCGGGCGACAGCCTCACGTTGATGGTGTGCAGCACGGCGCCAATCATCGGGATTGCATAATACATCTCCAGATAGCGGTGCGAATCCCATTCCATCACAGCCACGGTGTCTCCTTTTTTTACACCGGTTGAAGTCAGCACGTTAGCCAGTCGGCGCACCCGTTCCTGCCAGGCGCTGTAAGTGATTGTGATCTGGTCGCGGTAAACGATTTTCTGGTCGGGATTATTTACCATGGGCGCAAGAAAAAGCTGCTTGATCAGAAGCGGATAGTGATACGCCGAGGGCGTGTGTTCAATAAAATGGTCTGTCATAATTTAAATGCTGAAAAATTAAACGGCAGCAAATTAAAGGATTTTTGACCTTTGGTTTTTTCATTCAGCCAGTTTCCTGCAAAAGGGTATGAAAAACCGCCGGATTTCTGCTTCCGGATTTAAAAAATAGAATTTTTTATTCAAAATTTAGTGGGATTCGGTTTTTTATCAGCCGGT
>CAZVAD010000154.1:0-5062 GCA_964624645.1 uncultured Mariniphaga sp. | reverse complement strand
ATTGCCCGGAATATTGCCGTGGCGGATGATTTTCCCGACAGGGAAAAGTTGCAGCGCGCAGTGGAAATTGCAAACATCGGGGAGTATATTGACAGTCTGCCGCTGCGCTACAACACGAAAATAGGGCAGGAGGGAGCCGGGCTGAGCCAGGGACAGAAACAACGGATTCTGATTGCCAGGGCGGTCTATAAAAATCCGGAGTATATTTTTTTCGATGAGGCAACCAATGCACTCGATGCCAACAATGAAAAGGTGATTATGGAAAACCTGGCCGGATTTTTCAGAGGCCGTACTGTTGTTACGGTCGCCCATCGCCTGAGTACGGTGAAAGATGCCGGCCTCATCGTGGTGCTTGAAAAAGGCCGGATTGTGGAAACCGGAACGCACAGCGAACTGGCAGCTAAAAAGGGAGTGTATTTTGAATTGATTAAAAATCAGTTGGAACTTGGAAATTAAATGGTATTTTATCGTTCGATTCTGAAACAGAAAAATGGAAACCGGATTAATGGATAGCAAGGAAAAATATCAACCAAAACAGAGCACTTCCGGCGGAGACACCGATCGGAAAGGAGATTCCATCGGATTGCGTTCCGAAGAAATTCAGGAAATTCTGGGTACTCCGCCGCGTTGGATAATTCGTCGCGGAAATACGATTTTGCTGGTTGTGCTTTTCATTTTGATTACCGGCAGTTTTGTTTTCAGGTATCCTGAGTTGGTTCATGCGCGGGTCATTCTGCTTTCGGAAAATGTTCCGGTGCAGATTGCTGCCGTCTCCGACGGACAGATTGAAAAGATTTTTGTGGAAGATAACCGGCAAGTGCAACAGCATGAGGTACTTGGAGTTATTAAAAGTTCAGTTAATTTTGAAGACGCTGCCCGGCTGATGGCAAAACTTGACAGTTTTGAAAAGCGGAGGACAACACCGGAAAAGCTGTTTGAAATTTCATTTCCGGAAAATTATTTCCTGGGAAAATATCAGGTTTATTACACCTCCTTTTTAGCTCAGTTTCGCAGATGTCAAAAATCGTTTCGGGGAGTCGTTTCCCAAGCTGAATCTTCGGAAAGGAGACAGCCAGAGATGAAAACCGGTAGCAACTTTGGGATTGAAATGGTTTTAATTGAAAAGTTTGCAGATTTAAAAAATCAGCTCAAAGTCTGGGAGCACGATTTTGTTTTAAAAACTCCGATTTCCGGTCAGGTGGCATTCAGTGGTTCCTGTGGCGTGAACCGGTATGTTCGTTCGGGCGATATTATTTTTACTGTCGTTCCGGATGACCCGGGAAGAGTCTCTGCAAGGATTCTTGTTGCGGCAGCAGATGTTGAGAAAATAAAGCCGGGACAGCGCGTAAATATAAAACCGGATAATTTTCCTCCTGCGGAGTATGGCATACTTCCCGGCACGGTAAAAAACATTTCAAAAATTCCGGTTGAAAATGCGGACGGGATATTTTATCCTGCCGGTGTCAGTTTGCCGGGTAATCTGAAAACCAATTTTGACCGGGAGCTTCCGTTCATTCAGCCAATGCAGGGAAATGCAGAAGTTGTCATCCGGAATCAGCGCCTGATTGAACTTTTGACAAAGCCTCCGGCATCATTGCTTAAAACGGCAAAATAAACCTTCAGTTTGCCCGGCTTTCCAATCTTAATTTTTTGAGAAAAAACAATCAAAAGGTTTGAGCTTCTCTTAAAATTAGTACTTTTGCAGCCGTTTTTCAGGAATAAATAGATTATTTCCATTGAAAATCATTGGTATTAGGCAAAATTAACATATTTTTGCACTCCATTTTTGAAAAATTATTAATTGAAATAAAAACAGGTATTTATGCCAACAATTCAACAGTTAGTTAGAAAAGGAAGACAAAGCAAGGTGGAAAAAAGTAAATCCCCTGCGCTGAATTCCTGTCCGCAAAGACGCGGTGTTTGTGTACGTGTTTACACAACAACGCCGAAAAAACCCAATTCGGCGATGCGTAAAGTGGCAAGGGTCAGGCTAACCAACGGTAAGGAAGTGAACGCTTACATACCGGGCGAAGGCCATAATTTGCAGGAACACTCCATCGTGCTGGTGCGCGGCGGCAGGGTGAAAGACCTTCCCGGCGTCCGCTACCACCTGGTTCGCGGAGCGCTTGACACGGCCGGAGTTACAGGACGCACACAGCGTCGCTCAAAATACGGTACCAAAAGACCGAAAAATTAATATAATATAAGTGTAAATTCGTTATTTACAGTGGTTTGGTTGAGTAAGTGAAACTTGAAAATGAATAAAGTAAAGCTGAAGACCGCCTCAGGGCAACCAATTTAAATAACACTAAAGGAAAAGAATTATGAGAAAGACAAAACCAAAGAAGCGAGTACTTCTACCGGATCCAAGGTATCACGATACGTTGGTAACCCGGTTTGTCAACGATTTGATGATGGACGGAAAAAAATCCTTAGCGTATTCTATTTTTTATGAAACACTCGATTTGGTAGAAAAACGCGTCAAGGATACAGAGCTTTCCCCACTTGAAGTTTGGAAAAAAGCTCTTGAAAATGTTACTCCTGCCGTTGAGGTGAAAAGCCGTCGTGTTGGTGGGGCAACCTTTCAGGTTCCCATGGAAATCAGAAACGACCGTAAAACAGCAATCAGTATTAAAAACCTGATTTCATTTGCCCGTAAACGTTCAGGCAAATCAATGTCTGACAGGCTGGCATCTGAAATCGTCGCTGCATTCAACGAAGAAGGCGGCGCATACAAAAGAAAAGAAGATATTCACCGCATGGCCGAAGCAAACCGTGCTTTTGCTCATTTCAGGTTTTAGTTTTCTCAGAATGATTTTTTACAATAAACAAAGTAAAATATTTTGCAATTAGTTCATGGGTAAACAAGACTTGAAATATACAAGAAATATTGGTATCATGGCTCATATTGATGCCGGTAAGACTACTGTAACAGAGCGTATTCTCTATTATACAGGATTGACTCACCGGCTGGGCGAAACACATGATGGCGCTGCAACCATGGACTGGATGGAACAGGAGCAGGAGCGAGGGATTACAATCACCTCTGCTGCCACCACAACTTTTTGGGAATATAAAGACCAACAGTATAAAATCAATATAATTGATACCCCCGGGCACGTTGATTTTACAGTAGAAGTTGAACGTTCACTCAGAGTCCTTGACGGTTCTGTTGCACTCTTCTGTGCAGTAGGCGGGGTTGAGGCACAGTCGGAAACCGTTTGGAGACAGGCTGAAAAATATGGAGACCCCCGGATTGCTTTCGTCAATAAAATGGACAGGCAGGGAGCTGACTTTTTCAATGTTTACAGGGAAATTAAGGAGAAACTGGGCGCGAACCCCGTTCCCGTTCAGATTCCGATAGGCGCTGAAGAAAATTTTCAGGGAGTGATTGACCTCATTGAAATGAAAGCCGTTCGCTGGTTTGAAGATGAAAACAAGGGGCTGAGTTATGCGCTTGAAGATATTCCGGCGGAAATGATGGAACAGGCCGCGGAGTGGCGTGGGAAACTCGTTGAGTCAATTGCCGAAGTTGACGATGTGTTGTTAGAGCGCTATTTTGACAATCCCAACTCCATTACAAAAGAAGATATGCTCCCGGTGATTCGTCGTGCAACCATCCAGGGGATTATTGTCCCCATGATGTGTGGTTCGGCATTCAGAAACAAGGGAATTCAGCGTTTGCTTGATTCTGTTTGTGCATTTTTGCCCAGTCCGCTGGACAACGGAGAGGTTACGGGGGTCAACCCGGTAATCAATAAGGAGGTGACACGCACTGCAGACGTGAACGAACCGATGGCAGCTCTTGCTTTTAAAATTGCCACCGATTCATTTGTGGGTCGCCTGGCTTATTTGCGCGTTTATTCTGGAAAGATTGAAGCCGGCTCAATGGTGCTGAACACCCGCACCAACAAAAAAGAGCGGATTTCACGCCTCTATCAGATGCACTCCAATAAACAAAATCCGAAGGACGTGATTGAAGCCGGAGATATTTGTGCCGTGGTTGGTTTCAAGGATATACGCACCGGCGACACATTATGCGACATCAAACATCCAATATTGCTTGAGAGCATGGATTTTCCCGATCCGGTTATTGGAATCGCAGTCGAACCCAAAACACAGAAAGACCTGGACAAGCTGTCCAATGGTCTGGCAAAACTTTCAGAAGAGGATCCTACCTTTCAGGTCAGCATCGATCACGATTCAGGCCAGACAATCATCCGTGGAATGGGGGAGCTTCATCTGGAGATAATTATTGACCGCCTGAGGCGGGAATTTAAAGTGGAATGCAATCAGGGTACTCCGCAGGTTGCCTATAAAGAGGCAATCAGTCGGGCAGTGGAACTGCGCGAAGTTTTCAAAAAACAGACCGGAGGCCGTGGAAAATTTGCAGATATTACAGTGAGGCTTGAACCTGCCGATGAAGGAAAGACAGGCCTTGAATTTATTGATCAGGTAAAAGGCGGGAACATTCCGCGGGAATACATTCCGTCAGTGCAGAAAGGTTTTGCGGATGCCATGGCCAATGGCCCGCTGGCAGGTTTTGCCGTCAGCAGCATGAAAGTTACCCTGCTGGACGGTTCGTACCATACAGTGGACTCAGACCAGTTGTCGTTTGAAATTTGTGCCAGACAGGCTTTTCGCAATGCAGCCGCCAAGGCAGGACCTGTTTTGCTGGAACCCATTATGAAACTGGAAATTGTTACTCCGGATGAATACATGGGGGATATTATTGCAAACCTCAACAGGAGGCGCGGAGAGATAACCGGTACGTTGAGTAAAGGCAGCGCACAGGTGATTCATGCAAAAGTTCCGCTGGCAGAGCAGTTTGGCTATGTTACGGTGCTGCGCACACTGTCTTCCGGAAGGGCGACTTCATCCATGGAGTTCAGCCACTATCAGGAAGTGCCGCATAATCTTGCGGAAAAGGTACTGGAGAGTGTACAGGGAAGAGTAGATTTATTATAATATAACATTATTAACAGAGTTCTCATTATGAGCCAAAAGATCAGAATTAAGCTGAAATCGTACGATCATAATCTGGTTGACAAATCGGCTGAGA
>CAZVAD010000153.1:0-5079 GCA_964624645.1 uncultured Mariniphaga sp. | reverse complement strand
CAATCTTTTCATTACGTTCGTCAACGAAAGTGCGAATATCGGAATTATTTAAGAATTCTGAAATTTTTTGAGCATATTCATTGTATTTTTCACTAATTGGTAAAACAACGGCCTGTTCCGGGGCGAGCCACAGCGGAAATTTGCCGGCGGTGTGCTCAATAAGCACAGCCACAAAACGTTCCATGGAACCAAAAGGCGCCCGGTGAATCATTACCGGCCGGTGCCGGTTGTCATCCGCGCCGATGTATTCCAGATTGAAACGGTCGGGCAAATTGTAGTCCACCTGAATGGTTCCCAACTGCCAGCTTCTGCCTAAAGCATCCTTGATCATAAAGTCCAGCTTTGGCCCGTAAAATGCAGCTTCGCCTGTTTCTGTAACGGTTTTCAGCCCTTTTTCTTCACAAGCTTCAATGATCGCCTGCTCCGCCTTGTCCCAGTTTTCCGTTGTTCCGATATATTTTGAAGGATTATCGGGGTCGCGCAGTGAAATTTGTGCGGTGTAATCCTCAAATCCCAACGCTTTGAATATGATGAAGATAATATCGATCACTTTCTTGAATTCATCTTTCAGCTGGTCGGGACGGCAAAAGATATGCGCATCATCCTGCGTGAAGCCCCGCACACGGGTCAACCCGTGCAGTTCGCCGCTTTGCTCGTAGCGGTAAACCGTTCCGAATTCTGCCATCCTGACGGGCAAATCCTTGTAGGAATGGGGTTTTGACTTGTAAATTTCGCAATGATGCGGACAATTCATCGGTTTCAGCAGGTACTCCTCGCCCTCAACAGGCGTGGTTATCGGCTGAAAGGAGTCTTTCCCGTATTTTTCATAGTGTCCCGACATTTTATAGAGTTTCACATCGCCGATATGCGGGGTGATCACCTGTTCATAGCCATATTTTTTTTGCACTTTTTTCAGAAAATCCTCCAGTTGCATGCGCAGTTGCGTTCCCTTGGGGAGCCAGAGCGGCAGGCCCTGTCCCACTGCTTCGGAAAAGGTAAAAAGCTCCATCTCCCTGCCGATTTTCCGGTGGTCGCGCTTTTTGGCCTCTTCAAGCATCACCAGGTATTCATCAAGCATCTTTTGTTTCGGGAAAGTCACCCCGTAAACGCGCGTGAGCATCGGATTATTCTCATTTCCGCGCCAGTAGGCGCCGGCAATGGAAGTGAGCTTTATCGCCCGGATGTAGCCGGTGTCGGGCAAATGCGGCCCGCGGCACAAATCGGTGAAATTCCCCTGCTTGTAAAGCGTGATGGTTCCGTCTTCAAGCTCACTGATGAGTTCCTGTTTCAACGCATCGTCTTTTTCGGTGAACAGTTCCATCGCATCTTTTTTGGAGATTTCTTCCCTGACGATACTGTTTTTTTCCCGCGCCAGCTCAACCATTTTCTTCTCCACCTTTTCCAGGTCTTTTTCCGTGAGCTGCTGCCCGCCGGGCAAAGCGATGTCATAATAAAAACCGGTATCAATGGCGGGGCCGATGCCGAATTTCGTTCCGGGATAGTAAAATTCAATGGCCTCAGCCATCAGGTGCGCCGACGAGTGCCAGAAGGCTTCTTTTCCTTCATGGTCATCCCAGGTGTGAAGTTTCACCCGGGAATCATCCGCAATCTTGCGGGTCAGGTCCCAGATTTCACCGTTGACCGAAACCGATAAAACATCTTTTGCCAGCCGCGGGGAGATAGATTGTGCAATATCCAGTCCGGTGACCGGTGATGGATATTCCTTAACACTATTATCAGGAAGTGTAATTTTTACCATTCTTATTGATCTTTTTTAAAAAGTGGTGCAAAGATAATGATTCATCAGAAAACACAATACCCTAAAACAACAGGAGTTTTCTGAAATTATGCTCAATACTTCTGAAGTTTTCCATTCGTTGTTTATTCCTTGTTTTTGGCTTCTTCCCAGATTTCATCCATCTCCGCCAGGGTCATATCGTGCAGGCTTTTCCCTTTGAGCATTGTCCGGGACTCCAAGTAATTGAATCTGCGGATAAATTTCAGGTTGGTGCGCTCCAGGGCGGCCTCCGGGTCAATGCCATAAAGCCGTGCGGCATTCACCAGGGCAAAAAACAAATCGCCAAACTCCGCCTCCATCTTCCCGGCATCAGCACGGGCAATCTCATCGCCAAGCTCGCCCGCTTCTTCCCTGACTTTCTCCCAGACCTGTTCCCTGTGCTCCCAGTCGAACCCCACGCCGGCGGCTTTTTCCTGAATCCGGTTGGCTTTCACCAATGCCGGCAAAGCTGTGGGAACGCCTTCCAGAACACGTTTGTTCCCGCCTTTTTCCTTCAATTTGAGTTCTTCCCAGTTTTCTTCCACCTTTTTGGAAGAACCTGCCACATCCACATCCCCAAAAACGTGGGGATGACGAAAAATTAACTTTTTGTTGATGCTTTCCAGCACGTCGGCCATATCGAAAGCGCCCTTTTCGGAGCCAATTTTCGCATAGAAAACAATGTGCAGCATCAGGTCGCCAAGCTCCTTTTTGATGCCCTGCAAATCGTTTTTCAAAATGGCATCGCCCAGTTCATAAGTCTCTTCAATCGTTAGCTTTCTGAGGGATTCCAGCGTCTGTTCCTTGTCCCACGGACATTTTTCACGCAGCTCATCCATGATTTCCAGCAAATGCGCAAATGCCCCGATTTTTCTCTCCATGACTAAAAAATTTCAACGAAAGTAACCATTCTGTAAAACTTACACCGGGTTTTTCCTGTTTAATTTTTCAGAATTAAAATTCGATTTATTTTGTAATTTTGAACAGGTATTCACAAATTATACAATTAGGATTGGAGAAACAAATTCATTTGGAGGGGATTGACCCGCTGGAGTTTTTTGGGGTTAACAACATGAAGATGAATCTTATTGAGTCATTTTTTCCCAGAATAAAAATCACAACGCGCGGCCACCTGATACACATCAAAGGGGAAGAACAGGAACTGATGGCATTTGAAAAGAAATTTGCATGGCTTCTTGACCACTATTATCAGTTCAACAACATCACCGAAGATATGATTGTGCAGATTCTGGCAACTGGCGTTCCTGCCATGCAGGAAAACGGAGAAATGGACAAAGACATCATTGTTTTCGGAAACAGCGGTAAACCGGTACGGGCGCGGACTCCAAACCAGCGGGTGCTGGTTGAGGAGAGCGATAAGAACGACCTGATTTTTGCCATCGGCCCTGCCGGAACCGGAAAAACCTACACGGCAATTGCCCTGGCTGTCAGGGCGCTGAAAAACAGGGAAATCAAAAAAATCATTCTGAGCCGTCCGGCGGTGGAAGCGGGTGAAAATCTGGGATTTCTTCCGGGCGATCTGAAAGAAAAAATTGACCCCTACCTGCAACCGTTGTATGATGCACTACAGGATATGATTCCGCCACGAAAACTGGAAGATTTCCTGCGGGACGGAACCATTGAGATTGCGCCGCTGGCGTTCATGCGCGGACGAACGCTGAGCAATGCCTATGTGGTGCTGGACGAAGCGCAAAATTCCACCGTCAACCAGCTGAGAATGTTTTTAACCCGGATGGGGCTGAACGCCAAGTTTATCATCACCGGCGACATCACCCAGATTGACCTGCCCAAGCGCAGCAATTCGGGGTTGATTTTTGCCATGAAACTGCTGCGCGACATCAAATCCATTTCAATTGTCCGGTTCAATACCAATGACATTGTGCGCCACCGGCTGGTGCGTGAAATCGTGGATGCCTATCAGAACTACTACGACGAACTGGCCGAGATGAAGGAAGAAAAAAAGAACGAGAAGGAGAATTCCGACAAATAAAAACAGATTGACATGAGCAACGCATTAACAAAGACAGATTTTCATTTTCCCGGACAAAGAAATGTATATCACGGGAAAGTACGCGATGTTTACAACATAGACAACCACCTGCTGGTGATGGTGGCCACCGACCGGATTTCGGCATTCGATGTGGTGCTGCCGGAAGGAATTCCGTATAAAGGGCAGGTGCTGAACCAGATTGCCGGAAAGTTTCTGGACGCCACGTCCGACATTGTCCCCAACTGGAAAATTGCATCCCCCGACCCCAATGTAACCATCGGGCGGCTGTGTGAACCTTATCCGGTGGAAATGGTGATCCGCGGCTACCTCACCGGCCACGCCTGGCGGGAGTACAAATCGGGGAAACGCACATTGTGCGGCGTTCCGCTTCCCGAAGGACTCAAAGAGAATCAGAAGTTTGCCGAACCCATCATCACACCCACCACAAAAGCCCACGAAGGCCATGATGAGGACATCTCGCGGGAGGAGATCATTGCACAGGGGCTGGTCAGCAAAGAGGAATATGAAATACTGGAAAAATATACCCGTGAATTGTTCCGGCGCGGAACCGAAATGGCTGCTGAAAAAGGGCTTATCCTTGTGGATACAAAATATGAATTTGGTAAATCTGAAGGAAAAATCTACCTGATTGATGAAATTCACACCCCCGATTCTTCACGCTATTTCTATGCCGATGGCTACGAACAGCGCCTCGCCAACGATGAGCAGCAAAAACAGCTCTCCAAGGAATTTGTGCGCCAGTGGCTCATTGCCAACGGATTTCAGGGAAAAGAGGAGCAAGCGGTCCCGGAAATGTCCGGGGAATTCGTGCACTCGGTTTCCGACAGATACATCGAACTCTATGAAAACATCACCGGCAACGCATTTGAAAAATCCGACACTTCAAAAATCAAACAGCGTATTGAAATTGCCGTAAATGAGTTTTTAGCGGGGCATCTTTAGGGAATATGTTCAACCCTCTGTGGAATTTTGAGAAATAATCCCACCCGACGGATAAATCCGCCGGCAATAATTTAAAAATGGGTATCCGCGTTTGTTCCTATTGTAAATTCTCGATTTAAAATCGGAAAAATGACTGACAGCCGCGCTTAATAACCTGTCAAACTGGTTTTTTCGGGAGCCCTTATAACTAAAATCTAATGCTTTACAAAAGGTTAAATGAATACCCGCATATGTCTCTGACCTTGTAAGCATATCATTGATATACAGTAGTTTAAAAGATTTCTCCCTGCGGTACCAATGACAGATTTACGTAAACACCTGTTACTTA
>CAZVAD010000152.1:0-5185 GCA_964624645.1 uncultured Mariniphaga sp. | reverse complement strand
CATTACAAAAAGAATTACAATTGTAGGAATCTGGTTTTTCATTTTTGATTTTTTTGCTTAAATTATTTAATCCTAAACCGCTTTCTCTGTGAAACTTCATGTACTCCGTGGTGAGTTCTTTTTTCACCACAGAGGACACAGAGAGGCACAGCGTTTATATGCCGCAAATTATTCAATTTTAAATTTTTCTCCGTGGAACTCCGCGCCCTCCGTGGTGAATTCTTTTTTTACCACAGAGAGACACAGAGAGGCACAGCGTTTTCATTCTGCATAACTATTCAATTTTAAATTTTTTCTCCGTGAAACTCCGTGCCCTCCGTGGTGAGTTCTTTTTTTACCACAGAGGACACAGAGAAGCACAGAGTTATTATTCTGCAAATTATTCAATTTTAAATTTTTCTCCGTGGAACTCCGCGCCCTCCGTGGTGAGTTCTTTTTTTACCACAGAGAAACACAGAGAGGCACAGAGTTTTTATTCTGTATAATTATTCAATGTTTCAAAAATCACTATTTGTTGATGAAACTTGTCATTTACTTATTCTGCAATTTGAGAATGGCTTCAGCGATTTTTTTTCTGTAATTCAGCATATCCTGCGGATTTTTTGAATAGGTCTTCTCATCGGTGTAAATGTTTCCCGGAATTTCCAGCAACTTCCTGGCTTCCCCGGCTGTCGCTTTGTTTTTTTCGGGTGCGTTTTCAATCAGTTTTTCGAGCATTGCAAAATATTCATAATCTTCAATGCCATCCCGCAGAATTTCAAGGCGAACGGAGGGAACCGGCCTACCGACGTAGGTATTTTTATCCTGGTTGGGATTGCGATTGATGGGATAGAAAAATCTTCCGTCGCCATTTCCCCAGCGGTCCTGCTTCCCGTATGGGCGGCCATATCCTACGGTGAAAGACATCGCCTCTTCCCACGGATTCTGCAAATAACCTTCGGGCGAAGCAGTTGCTGAATTCCACCAGTTTGTCGTCCACACCAGAATGCCTTTCAGCCGGTGCCGGTACGATCCCCAGAGCCACATGCGCAGGTTCACGGCATCGTGGTCAGTAAACAGGGTAATCCACGGCGATTTTGGGCCGGTGCAAAGATAAGACCAGTGCTCCAGCCCCTTTTCATTCATCTGACTGATTTTGTCGTGATTGAGCTTATCCCAGATGGTGCAACTGATATCGGTAACGTCAGAAATATCATGTCCCGTAACATGTTCCGTGATAAAAGTTGTGATCCGCGGCGCATACTTTTTAATCAGCTCATTGGTTTCCCGCACAAACGGATAATCGCGGTCGGCAGGCTCATCGAACCAATAAATATACTCTTTACCAAGCAAACCGAGTTTGTCAAGGTTGCCTTCAAGTTGCGAGAGATAACGCTCCATCAACTTATAATATTCATCTGTTCCCTGCTCAAATCCTTCAAAAATCCCTTTCGTGCGGCTGAAAAACGTGCCGCCGCCCAATCCTTTCAGCGAAAGGCGGTATCCGGTAAAGTGGTATTCGTCAAAATAGCGTCTGGCGGCTTTGTTGAAATCGGTAAAATCCAGCAGGATATCAATCTCATCAATGTTCACTTCAAAGTTTCCTGCTGGATATTCGTTCTTTTCGGTGGTCTTGTTCATCAGGCTGAGTTCGTCAAACCAGACCGTTCCGGTATTTTCCCCGCTGATTGTCCTTTCCGAAGGGAACAACCGGATTCGAATACTTTTAATTTCATTGCCGAATCTGCCCAAATCAAGTTTTTCGGATTTCCAATCTTCCTCGCCAGGGTATAGGTTAAACCGGTTCTCAAAGACAATCAATTCATTTTCTGCATTATAACACTCAACTCCAACCACATATTTTTGTTCTTTTTCCTGTGATTTTGCAAACCAGCGCAGTTCATATTCATCGGTATTGTTCACCGGAATCAGTTCCCTTGTGCGACCTTCGGCATTTGCCGTAGCCGAATGGTCTTCAATCCGGTAGGAATAATTTCCGGAATATTTAATGTTGCTGTCGAAAAAACCGCCTGTCCATGCCACGCCCCTGACTTCCTGCTTAATCGGCGAATAAAGAAAAGGATTGTAGGGTGAGAGTTTATAATCACGGAAGCTTTCCATGTAACATTCAAAAGCTTTTTGTTCGTCTTCGCGGGTTTTCAGATTTTCATAATTTTTCACGGTGCCAAAGTCAAGACCAAAGCCGGAGCGCACCGACGGGGTTTCGGGCAGCGTAAAATCCCACACCTGCAGACGCAAAGGGACCGAAAGTTCCCAATCTCCCGAACTCAACAAAACCTCACCTGAATAATCGCCTGCAACAGCAATTGACGGCACTTTTACCGTTATCCAGAAAGGCTGATTTTCGCCAGGAGTGATGGTTTCAGGCTGCTTGTATTCGGGCAGCGGGTCGGGCCACCAACCGGTAATACCATACGAATCCGTAGGACGCGAAACCTTAACATATTCCACTTTTCTGACTGTGATGTTTTCGCTTCCGATTGTGTTTCCGAGGTTATCTTTCAGCGCCGAAACCGAAATTCTGAAGTTTTCCATCCGCTTTGCCGGATGGACAACGACAAGGAAGGATTCATATTCATTTTTTGCCGACCAGAGTTTAATCTCACCATTTTTATTTTTTGGCACCAGCGCCTCTCGCATCACCTTATACGCCCCCTCCGCCCACCAAACCGAACAGGTTTCATCCGCCTGAACCAAATACCCGTAACCACCGGTTCTCAAATGATTTGGGTCAACTTTATCCTGTGCAGAACCCAAACATACCACAGAAATCAAAAATATAAGCAGAATTGATTTTTTCATTGTCCTGAAATTAAAGTTTAAATTGATGGGTAAATATAAGAAAATATGAAAATGCTGCATAGGGTTTTTTAAATCATTCTCTCTCTGCGACTATGAAATGGACTACAATTTTGCCGGTAGTAATTGTCTGAATCAAGGTTTATTTGATTGTTGGATTTCCCTGATTATTGCCGGCGGATTTATCCGCCGGTTAGGAGGGATTTTCCAATTTCCCAACAACCCTTCAAGGGTTGAATATGTGGGGTATAACCATTGGGGCTAAAGCCCGGCAAAAAGACTGTTGTTTCACCCCACCGGATGAATCCGGTGGCAATTGTTTGACAAAGGGATTAATTGGATTTTTGGATTTCGCAGATTTTCCTTCATAAGCAAATGGCAATAAGGTGATAAGGTCAATTAAGATGTTTTTACTATCGGTTACTAAGGTTTTAGTTCTGAAAATAAGGTTTGCCGGCGATAATTGTCTGAGCCGGGATATTTCGGCAGGCTCAGTACAGGTTTATTTGATTATAGAACTTCCCTGATTATTGCCGGCGGATATCCTTTTTACAATAATCTTTTCACATGCCACAAAGTTAGAACCCAGCAAGGAACCAAATGATACGGGATTGGTAAAAGGGGTATCACTCGTTCCATGCGTTTTGGTTTTCATACCATCTGACTTTGAATTATTGTGGTGAATAAAACCACCAATAAAAACCAAAAACTGCAAAGGTCAGCTTGAACCGGAATAACCAGTTACTTTCGTAGAAACCTTATTTGAAAAGTTCAAAATTATTTTCCGGGAAATTATCAAATTCTTTTTGAATTTTAGTAAATTCCTGTATCTTCATTCGATAATTTTTTGTAGTTTTATGACAATGAACTGAAGACAAAAAACAGCAGATTTTTACCCTATTGGGAAGGAGCAAAGCCCTACTTTGCGCTAGCGAGGGTAGCAATATGCAAAATGATTTTTTTTGGAAGATATATAAATTTACGTAAATTTAGAATTGTATGTCAGCACCGAGATTGTTGTCGAAAAAGCATCATGTGCCGAGAATAGAATACAGTCTACCAATGCCAATTTTTTTTACTATATTAAAATGTAGAGTATGAAAACATTAAGTTTGTTTTTCGTATTAATTCCTTGTTTAACTTCTTTCGGTTACGAAAGAAAACAGGAAGAAAAGCCGAAAGTTGAGAAATATGTCGAACTATTGAAATCAAACAAGTTGTGTAGTGATTCTACGTATGGATGCACTTCCAGCGGGTGGATTTCATTACCTGCATTCACATTCGAAGACATAGATGAACTTCTCAATTATAGAAACGATACAGCCATTATAGCAAATTTTCCTCGAAACACCTTGTCTTCCAGAATTCCTTTTCGTTGGGAAAAATATGAAGTTCGCATGATAATTTTATGGACAATAGAGTCAATAAGAGTAGTTACCGTTAACAACAGAGTTGTTGAAGTTGGACGATTCCCTTCGTTGAATCCAAATATGGTTTATAGAGTTCTACCAAAAGATTTTAATTTACATTATGATACAACCCGTCAAAATCCAATCAAATTTTATAATAGATGGTGGAGAGAAGATAAAGATAAAGAATGGCAGACTGTATCCGATGCCTATTATACATGGTGGATACAAAATAAAGATAAAGACCTGAGTGAAACAATGAGTATATACCCGTTACAAAATACAAATTATGGATGGTTGGGACATGTCTTATATGCGGACCACTAACTGACAAAGGCCCCACTGGCGCAGTTTTGCAAACCGTGCCTTGCTTGCAAAAACTGTTTCTTCTGTAGTTTTATGGTAATGAACAAAAGACAAGAAACAGTAGATTTTCGTCCTACCGGGCAAGGCACAAAGCAAGGATTTACTTCAGCAGGGGGCTACAAAATTACATAGACAAATGAGCATTTGCTAATATAAAAAAGTGGTGATTTACTTTTGCTAAAAAATGGTGAAATTAAATTTGCTAGTTACACCATTAAATTTAAAGTGATTGAAAGAGGCTGGCCCGGTATTCCCGAAGGTGGTGTGGTTTTGCAAACCGTGCCCTGCCAACGCCCTTTCAGGGCTTTCGGCAATTGATTGATTTTCTTCATTTTAACGCCGTTGGCGTTAGCGTGCTAATTTTTTCGCATTAACTTTGAAAATTACGAATAAGCCCTGAAAGGGTATGAGCAAACTTTGCAAAAGCAAAAAAACACTGCACTGGAGCAAAATTACAAAAAGGCAAAGCCGCAACTCAGCGAATCAGTAACTTCGTAACCTTACAACTCCTCAACTTTGCAAAAACAAAAAACAATAACATATAAATCGCCACTTTTTTGAAATTTTCAGCGTATTATGCGGAAGAATTGTAAATTCAGATTGCATTTCAT